>CP065014.1:0-277500 GCA_016700335.1 Chlorobiota bacterium
ATTCAAATGGTCACGCCAATGAATTAGCTTATGATTCAATTTGTAAAAAAATATATTTAGCAGCTGGTAAGTCGGACGCAGTAGCTATCGATGTGAGTAATCCCAAATCCCACAACGTGTCAAACTTACGGTAGTACTTCTGATGCTTATGGTACTTGGGGTTTAGATTTTTTGATGTGGTAAATACATATCGCTTATATATGGTCTGTTTTAGCCGCACCTTATTCAAACTATACTGGATATAAAATTTTACAAACCCAATTGTTCTTCGGTTGGCTTTGACGAAAACCATTTTTCAGATGAGTTTGCAGTTTTTCCAAATCCATCATCTGACCAAGTCTTTATAAAAATCTTCGGACCAAAAATTGCAGAAACATCAAAATTTACGACTTGACTGGCAAATTAATGCAAGAGGATTTTACAACTAAAATTTCCATTGCAAATCTTCAAAAACGGTAATTACTAATAAAAGTGCAGACCAACAAGTATACCATTGTACACAAGTTAATAAAACAGTAATTCTGTCAACAACATGACAGATAATATTGCACGAAACGCTAACAGCACCTACCCAAAAGGCGGGGTTTCTTGTTCCAAAGATAGTTTTGTTGTTAATCAAACATTAGTTTTTCAAATCAAGTTTTGTAGTAAAGTCCTGCCCTTCGGGTAGCTGTAAAACGTTAGCGGAAACCCTGCGGAACAAGCTACCTAATAAACATTTTAGGCATTTGAAATTATTTTTAGAAGACTGTAACATTTTAGACAAGCTCGTATCTAAAAGAGAAACAAACTAAAAACAAACAAAATGAATAAAATCAAATTCTTCTCTACCGTATTTTTATTTACAGCTTTATCTGTAAATCTTTTTGGACAAAACAAGTCGTATCCATTTGATATAAAAATAAGTGGACAAGGCAAACAATCAATCATTTTTATTCCTGGTTTTGCAAGTTCAGGAGAAGTCTGGAACGAAACAAAATCTATATACGAAAAAGATTTTACTTGTTACAGCTTGACAATGGCTGGTTTTGCAGGAGTTAAAGCACAACCAAATGCAACATTCACAAATTGGGAAACTAATATCGTCAATTACATTAAGGAAAACAAAATTGAAAAGCCAACATTTAATAGGACACAGGTATGGGAGGAGGGTTGGCTTTGGCTATTGCTTCTGACTATCCAGAACTTATTGAAAAATAATTGTAGTTGACGCACTTCCTTTTGCTTAGCAGCATTGATGAATCCGACTTTTAAAGCAGTAGAAAAAACAGACTGTTCTGCAATGATTAATCAAATGACCTCGGCAACGAATGAACAATTTTATCAAATGCAAAAATGTCTATTCCAAGACTTGCGTAGATACTTCAAAACAAGAATTAGTTGTGGGTTGGAGTGTTAAATCCGACAGAAGAACATTTGCAGAAATGTATTGCGATTTTTCAAACACTGATTTGAGAGAAAAAATAAAAACAATAAAATGTCCTTCTCTGATTTTATTAGAAGAATATTTTAAAAATGTAAAACCTGCAATAGAAGAACAATATAAAAACTTGAAAACTGCCAACTTACAATATTCCAACAAAGGACTGCATTTTATAATGTATGACGACAAAGAATGGTATTTGATCCAATTAAATAACTTTTTAAATTAATTACAATGAAAGAATTAAATTATTTTATCCCAACTAAACAAGGAATCATTATTGGAGCCGCAGTTGGAATAGCAACAAAAAATATTGCCGTAGGTATTGTTCTAATTTTAATCTTTAGTTTAGCATCTAATATAAAATTAAGCAAAAGATAAATGCTGGTGTTTGAAGAAATATATAAAAGCTATTGGCAAAAAATTTGCGACAAATTGAAAAACAAAATCGTTTTCCAAAAGGGCAATTACCGTTAAATTTAACAGAAGAAAAGTACCATAACATTGAACCCCAAATTGCCTTTTTATACAAATGTATTGCTGAACTTCCGGAAATTGATCGTATTATTATTTCACTCGAACTAGAGGATTTAAAACAAGCCGAAATAGCAAGTATCGTTGGATTATCAGAAGCTAACATACGAGTGAAAATTCACAGAATAAAAGAAAAATTAACTCAAAAATTTAAAGACAATGGACAATAATATAAATTTCAAAGACCTATGGTCTAAGCAAACATCCCTTGCGCCTAATCCTGAAAATTTAATAGCTGATATTAAAAAAATGAAACAATCCAATTTGAGAAAGTTAGTATTTACAAACATTTTACTAATCGCTACATCTATATTTATCATCTCTATTTGGATACATTATCAACCCCAATTCCTCACAACTAAAATTGGAATTATATTAACTATTTTAGCAATGGCGGTGTTCCTATTTGCTTATAATAATAGCTATTCTCTTTTCAAAAGCGATAAGAACTCACAAAGCAATAGTGAATATTTAAAAGACTTATTAAGCATTAAGGCAAAACAGAAATTTATGGAAACCACTATGTTGAACTTGTATTTCATTTTACTTTCAACAGGAATTGGGTTATACATGTATGAATATACATCCCGAATGAAACCAGTTTGGGGATTAGTTACTTATGGAATTACTTTTATATGGATTTTATTTAATTGGCTCTATTTAAGACCAAAGCAAATAAAAAAGCAAAGAGCAAAATTAGACACCATTATTAACAAATTTGAAATGGTAAACAAACAACTTGACGAATAAAAGGGCATCTGCTAACAGCAAGTTTGCACTATGCGGGCTAAATCGTAAATTTGGTGTGCGGATTTCCTACAAAGGATTTGTCTTAACAGACAAATTTGAAACAGAATTTGGAAAGTGCAGAGTATAGAGCTTGTTCGTTTGAACTTAACGGAAATACAATTCAATTTCATATATCTAAAATTACACCAACAAAAACGGGACAGTTTGTAACAATTTGGAAAAGAAACAAAGAAGGAATAACTGAACCATTTGACATTTTAGACGACATAGATTTTGTAATAATCACGTCAAAAAGTGGCGATAACTTAGGACAATTTATTTTTCCAAAATCTGTGCTGGCAGACAAAGGAATAATAACAAGAAACGGCAAAGAAGGGAAACGTGGAATTAGAGTTTATCCACCTTGGGATATTGTGACAAGTAAGCAAGCGGAGAAAACTCAAAGTTGGCAGACAAAATATTTTTGACAATTAAAAATGACAACTCTACTGACCTTGATTTGATTAATAAACTTATTTATTAAGATAATGGATAACTTAATTAACGAAAAATATAGTGAATTAGCATATTATACATTGGGTCTTCAAGATGAATGTTTCATACATCAATACATTGTTGATGCTTACACTTCACAAACCGCTAATAATAGTACAAAAGCAATCAGTTTAACTTTTTCATTAGTTGGATTATATTTATTTATTGAGAAAGATTTTACAGGAAAAGAAATTCAGGAGTTTCATACACTAATGAGCAATACAAAATAAAATAGCCAAATTTTGAATTGCCTAAAAATCGTGGCGAAGTAAATATTGATATGGTTTTAAAAGCAGAAATTGGTGAAGTAAGAAAAAGGATGATTAAAATTTGGTGCTGTTCCATTTGGAAAGCATTTAATAATAGTCATTCAGAAGTTAAAGAAATAACACAGTATTATTTTAACATTAAAATAAAAACAACGAACCACTAACATGGGTTTGGCAAAAGTGGGGCTTTAGTGCTAGGCTGAACATTTGTACTTTCTATTAGCTTTTGTACTAAATTTGAACTTTAGTGCTTTCTATTCCACACTGAACCCAAAGCCAAAAACCGTTGGAGGTAATTGTACAGCAACACTCCAAAAACCGACAAAAAACCATTAGAAGTATTAAATTTGCAACTTAAAAGAAACAAAAAATATGTCAAAAGGATCAATTAGAAGTATTAAATTTGCAACTTAAAAGAAACAAAAAATATGTCAAAAGTATCAATTTACCTCAATTTTATGGGGAACACAGCAGAAGCATTTAACTTCTATAAATCAGTATTTAACACTGAATTTGAAGCACCAATAATGTACATTAAAGACACACCACCACAAGAAGGAATGCCACCATTATCTGAAAAAGATTTGAATAGTGTAATGCATGTTTGCTTACCAATTTTAGGCGGAATGCGAATTATGGGAACTGATATGTTGGAAAGTATGGGACACAAATTAATAATTGGAAACAATACAACTATCAATCTTGAACCAAGTTCGAGAGAAGAAGCCGAAAAGTTATTTGCATTATTATCAGATGGTGGTTCTGACATTGAACCTTTAAGCGACCAATTTTGGGGTGCTTTGTGGGGCTGTTGTTTGGATAAATATGGAGTACGATGGATGTTTAATTTCACAGAACCAAAACAATATTTATGACACGACAAATATATACCTGCCTTTGGTTTGATGGCAACGCAAAAGAAGGAGCAGATTTTTATTGTTCCGTTTTCAAAAACTCAAAAATTAATTCTGAAAATCCATTTGTAGTAAAATTTGAAATAAATGGAACAGAATTTATGGCGTTGAATGGTGGACCACAATATAAATTTTCCCCTGCTACTTCACACGTTATTGAGTGTGAAACTCAAAAAGAAATTGACCATTATTGGGAAAGTTTAGGCAAAGACGGAAAATATAGTCAATGTGGTTGGCTTGATGATAAGTTTGGTGTTTCTTGGCAAATTGTCCCAACTATTTTAGGAGAATTAATGTCTGACCCTGAAAAATCTGAACGAGTAGTTCAAGCCTTTATGAAAATGACAAAATTTGACATTGAAACTTTAATTAACGCTTAAAAAATAGAAATTATGGCACAAATAAATCCTTACATTCATTTTAACGGAAATGCAGAAGAAGCATTTACATTTTACAAATCAGTTTTTGGCGGAGAATTCGCAATGTTAAGTCGTTTTAAAGATATGGCTTTTGAAGGAAGTCCAAGCAATGAAATAGAAGCAGAAAAAATAATGCACATTGCACTGCCTATTGGAAAACATAATGTGCTGATGGGTAGCGACACACCCGAAAGTATGGGAAAGCACAACGAAAATGAGAACAGAACTAAAATTTCTATAAGTGCAGAAAGCAAGGAAGAAGCAGACAAATTATTTAACGGACTTTCAGCAGGTGGACAAATAGAAATGCCAATTGCAGACAGTCCTTGGGGTTCATATTTTGGAATGTTTAGAGACAAATTTGGTTTTGAATGGATGGTGGACTTTGACCCAAAATACAAAGGGCAAACAGGAATGTAAAACAACTACCGCCAACAAGGGTTTTGCGAAAAAGGGGCAGAAGTGCTAAATTGAACATTTGTGCTTTTATTAACATTTGTGGTTTATTGAACATTTGTGCTTCGATTTCCCATTCTTCGCAAAGCCCCGAGACGTTGGCTGCAAGCATAACCAAACAGACCGTAAAATGACAGAAATTAGAAAAGCGACAATAAAAGACTTAAAATTTGTTGTTGAATTATTTGACAAATACAGGGTATTTTATGAAAAAGAATCGAATAAACAAAAAGCTGAAAAATTTATATCTGAAAGACTTAGATTAGATGATTCTAAAATTTTTGTTGTTGAAACTGTGGACAAAAAATTAGTTGGATTTGTACAATTATATCCGATTTTCTCTTCAACAAGAATGCAAAGACTTTGGCTTTTAAACGATTTGTTTGTAGATATAGATTATAGAGGAAAAGGAATTTCAAAACAGCTTATTGAAACTGCAAAAGAACTTTGTAAACAAACGAATGCTTGCGGATTGATTTTAGAAACTGCAAAAACAAATATTGTTGGAAATGAACTTTATCCAAAAGTTGGTTTTTCGTTGGACAAAGAACATAATTATTATTCTTGGGACAATAACTAAACTGAATTGAGATGTTAGAAATAAGACAGAATTGTGAAAATTGCGATAAGAGTTTAGCGAATGAGTCAAATGAAGCAATGATTTGTACTTATGAATGTACATTTTGTGCTGAATGTGTTGAAACTATATTAGAAAATGTTTGCCCAAATTGTGGTGGGGTTTTGAAAAAAGACCGACAAGACCAAAAAATCAATTAGAAAAATATCCAACGAGAAAAGACAAAATATTGAAACCGATTGAATTTAATAAGTATATAGAAACAAATAGAAATGTAAACCCGAGAGAAAGATAAATGCCTGACAGCCAACAGCCGTTTTGCAAAAGCGGGGGGGTTCGTGCTTCTATGACAGTGAAGTGCTCAATTCAAGCTTTGTGCATCTAATGAAGTTTAATGCTCAAAATCCCCGCCATCGCAAAGCTGCAAACCGTTATGCGTCATGCTTGACGACATCGGAACTTCAAACCTGACTGCAAGTAGATAACTTTGATAAACAAAAATAAAACAAGACGGAGACTCTGAAAACCGAATAGAGTAAGCATAAACAAAAAATGAATAAATAAAATGGAAAATCAAACACCTGCCCCAATTCAGGCATTTCAGATTCTTGGAGGAATGATGAATTCATTTATACTTTCCTCACTAATTAAAAATGAGGTTCTTGAAACAATTGATTCGGGAATCAATTCAATTGATGAACTTGCCGAAAAATGTAAACTTGATAATAATGTTTTGGCAAGAACTTTACGATATGCTTCATTCATTGGCTTAGTTAACATTACTTCAAAGAAATATTCCGTTTCCGAGGTTGGGTGCTATTTTCTAAAAAATACACCGGGAAGTTTATATGGCTCTGCAAATTTTATAAGTGCCCCACCATGGCGTGATAGCTGGATGAATTTTGAGCATTGCCTAAAAACCGGCAATCCTGCTTTCGATTATGTTTTTAGTCAACCTTTTTTCAAATTTCTTGATACCAATCAGGAATTCGGCAAACCATTTAATCATTACATGACAATGATGACAACCCTAGTTGCTCCCGTTGTGGCTGAATCGTACAACTTCAGCGCTTTCGACACGATTTGTGATGTTGGAGGAGGACAAGGTTTATTGCTTAAAGCCCTTCTTGAGAAATATCACCATTTAAAAGGCATCTTATTCGACATGGATACTGCTGTAAAAGAGCATGTATTAAAAGACGCTATCAATAGAGTTGAAATAGTTACTGGAAGTTTTTTCGACTCCATTCCATCTGCCGATTGCATGGTTCTTAAAACAGTTATTCACGACTGGAGTGATGAAAACGCCATAAAAATACTTACAAACTGCCGTAAAAATCTTAAACCTGGCGGGAAAATTTTACTTGTCGAGCAGATTATTGAAGAACCGCATACTCTCATGTCATTATTTTATGATTTGCACATGCAGGTTATGTTGGGTGGTGCAGAGCGTACTGAACAAGAGTTTAAGGCTCTGTTTGAATCAGCAGGACTGAAACTCAATCGCATTGTTTCGACAAAGTCACCAATGAAAATAATTGAAGCTTCATTTTAAACCAGTCATGATAAGAGTAGCACGAACGCATAACAGCGCATAAACCCAATGCGGGCTGTCGGAAGTAAATCATCTTTTGGAATTCTATCGAACATTTGTAATTTTATCAAGCTGATGTTCTTCGAATCCCCGCACTGAGTCTATGCGCGGAACGTTAGCTGCAAGGCTACGAAAACCGACCCGACCGACAACATTTCGACAATTTCAGTTTATAAACGTGTGAATTTGTTTAAAAATGTTGATGAAGTATATTTAGTTGAAGAGCATTTATACTTCAATCAATATAAATTTCATAAGCAAAAATTGGTTTTTCATAGAGCGAGTATGAAATATTATGAGAACTATTTAAAAGAAAACAAAATAAGAGTTAATTATATAGAAGCTAAAAGTTCCAAAAATGATATTCGAAGTTTATTAGCACACCTTAATGCTCAATACTTCACTGATATAATTTATTATGATGTTTGCGATAACTTGCTTGAAAGAAGAATTAACAATACTTGTAAGAAATTGAATATTAAAATAAATAAATTTGAAAGCCCTTTATATATTAATACCTCTGCTGATTTGGAATCATATTTTGGTACCAAATCAACATATTTTCATACTGATTTTTACACACATCAACGAAAAAAACTAAACATTCTTCTCGATACAAACAAAAAACCAATTGGGGGGAAATGGAGTTTTGATAAGGATAACAGGTTAAAATATCCTAAAAATAAATCTGCTCCCAAAATTCAATTTCCAGCTAATAACAAATATTATACAGAGGCAATAGAATACGTAGAAAAAAACTTTTCGAATAATTATGGTTCTATTTCTAAAACATTTTTTTATTGTACAAATCATCAAGAAAGTAAAGATTGGTTAAAGCAATTTTTAGAAAAACGCTTCAGTGAATTTGGTCAATATGAGGATGCTATAGTTGATAAAGAAATTGTTTTACATCATAGTGTTCTAACACCTATGCTTAATGTGGGATTGCTTACACCTAAGCAAATTATATATGAAGCCATCAATTATGGTTTGGCAAATGATGTTGGGCTCAATTCAATTGAAGGTTTTATTAGGCAAATAATTGGTTGGAGAGAATTTATTCGAGGAGTTTATGTGTTTAAAGGAACTCAAGAACGAAGTAGGAATTTTTGGAACTTTAAAAACAAAATTCCTACTTCTTTTTATACTGGTACAACAGGAATAGAACCCATTGATAACACTATTAAAAAATTAATAGCAACTGGTTATTGCCATCACATAGAACGATTAATGATTTTAGGAAATTTTATGCTTCTATGTGAATTTGATCCAAATGAGGTCTATAAATGGTTTATGGAGCTTTTTATTGACTCTTATGATTGGGTTATGGTTCCAAATGTTTATGGCATGAGTCAGTTTGCCGATGGTGGTTTGATGGCTACTAAGCCATACATTAGTGGAAGTAGTTATGTTCTAAAGATGAGCAATTTCAAAAAAAGGTAGTTGGTGTTCAATTTGGGATGGTTTATTTTGGCATTTTATGGACAAACAACGTCATTTCTTTTTGTCTAATCCACGTATAGGAATGTTAGTAAATATGTTTGATAAAATGGATTCTGATAAAAAAAATCATCATCTTACAATAGCTAAAATATTTCTAAATGAGTTACATAAAGATAAAATATAATTATAGTAAGATTTATAGTTAGAGATTTGTATTATTGTTAAAAAATATAAATATAGAAAACCACTACTAAATATAACATTTACCCAAAAGGCGTGGATTCGCCTTACCAAGACATTTTGAGGTTAGTGAAAGTTTGGTTTTAAAATCAAGTTTTGAAATAGAAATACCCAACCCTCTACATAATTTTAAACTTTTGTTAGCAAGTATAGTAATACTTAAAATGCAAATATAAACCTACAAAAAAAGTGGACAAAATGGAAAAAAGAAACATTAAAAGCAGGCAAATTTTTTTCAGCTTTTTTTACGAATTTACTGTCAGGGAAATTGAATTTGTAGAAATTCTTAAAATTTATAATATAAATTTTAGAAACAGTTAAATCATAATCAGAACTATCATTTTTTTTGGGAGTATAAAAAATTGCAAATAAAAAAAGCGGATTTCAAAGAATAATGACACATAAAGTGAAACATCATCCTCTGAAATCCGCCTAAATTTTAGTTCTTTGTGATCCCGCTGGGACTCGAACCCAGGACCACTACATTAAAAGTGTAATGCTCTACCAACTGAGCTACGGAATCATACCCCACTTTTTGTTACAAAAGCGGACTGCGAAAATATGAAAATGTTTTGTTTAACAATTTATTTTTTTACAAAAAATAAAATTAACTTTTTCTGTCGCCACCACCGCCACTTCTGCGGTCACCACCACCAGTATATCCACCACTGTTTCCACCCCCAGTATATCCGCCGCCGCTTCCTCCACGTCGGTCTCCACCACCTCCACCACGTCTATCATCCCTTCTGTCATTTGTTGGTCTTGGTCTTCGTTCTTGTTCAACATATCCTTCAGGCTTAGGTAATAAAGCTTTTCTTGATAGTCTAAACTTTCCACCTTCACCAATTTCAACTAATTTAATTTCAATTTTATCACCTATATTAACCACATCTTGAACTTTTTCAATTCTTTTGTAATCAAGTTCACTAATGTGTAATAGTCCTGTTTTCTTAGGCATAAACTCAATAATAGCTCCCATACCATCTTTAATATCTGTTACTTTTCCCATATATGTTTTGCCTTCTTCAGGAGGCGTAATTATAGCAATAATCATTTGGATAGCTTTTGCAGCGGCTTCGCCCGAAACTGCAGCAACAACAACAGTTCCATCATTCTGAATATCGACTTCTGCACCACTTTCAGCAACAATACTACGAATAGTTTCACCACCAGAACCAATAATTGCACCAATCATTTCAACTGGTACCATCATAGTTGTTAATCTAGGGGCATATTGAGATAAATCATCTCTATGCTCAGTCATTGTTTCAGCCATTTTACTTAATATGTGAATCCTACCAGCTTGAGCTTGAAGAAGAGCTTTTTTCATTACAGCTAATGAAATACCTTGAATTTTAATATCCATTTGGCAAGCAGTTATTCCATCATTAGTTCCTACAACTTTAAAATCCATGTCACCTAAATGATCTTCATCACCAAGAATATCAGATAATATTGCAACTCTTTGTTCACTTTCAAATATTAAGCCCATTGCAATTCCAGCAACTGGTTTTAAAATAGGAATACCAGCATCCATCATTGCCAGCGAACCAGCACAAACAGTAGCCATAGAAGAAGAGCCATTAGATTCTAAGATGTCAGAAACAATTCTAATAGCATACGGAAAAATTTTCTCATCTGGTATAACAAATTTTAATCCACGTTCTGCTAAATTTCCATGTCCAATTTCACGCCTAGAGGTAAAGCCTAATCTACCTGTTTCTCCAGTTGAAAATTTAGGGAAATTATAATGAAGTAAAAATCTTTTTTCATGTTTTGGTTCTAATCCATCAATAAGTTGTTTATCTAATCTTGTTCCTAAAGTAGCAGTAGTTAGAGATTGTGTTTCACCTCTAGTAAATAATGCTGAACCATGAGATCTTGGTAACAAAGTAACTTCACTAGTTATTGATCTAATATCAGTACTAGATCTTCCATCAAGCCTTTTATTTTCTGATAAAACCATTTCTCTCATTGCAGAACTTTCAATATCATGAAGAATAGTATCAACAACGGAAGTTGCATCAAAATTATCATCAGGATTGATTGGGAATTTTTCTGAAACAGCAAGCTTAACTTCTTCTCCTAGAATTTTGCGTCTTGCTTTACGTTCATCTTTAGAAGACGAGGTACGGGCTTCAGTAAGTATTTTATCGTAAAAAGAATCATTCACAAATTTGCTAATTTCAGAAACATCTCTTGATTCTTTTACTGTTATTGGTGTTACTTCAAACATTGCAACCAACTCGCGTTGCAAATCATTAATCTCTTTAATATATTTGTGGCCAAACTCAAGAGCCTCAACAAACAGCTCTTCACTAATTTCTTTACATTCACCTTCAACCATAACAATTGAAGTATCAGTACCTGAAACAATAATTTCTAAGGTTGAATTTACTAATTGAGGAATTGTAGGGTTAATTACAAACTCATTATCAATATAACCAACTCTAACATTTGTAATAGGTCCGTTAAATGGTAGCCCTGCTAACATTAATGCACACGAAGAACCAATTGCAGCAAGAACATCACCTTCATTTTCTTGATCGAAGGAATATACTGTACAAATTATTTGTGTATCATTACACCATAACTCATTGAACATTGGTCTAACTGGACGGTCAATAAGCCTAGAGGCTAAAGTTTCTTTATCGCTTGGTTTTGCTTCTCTTCTAAAAAATCCGCCTGGGAATTTTCCAGCAGCGGCATATTTTTCACGGTATTCCACTTGCAATGGAAGAAAATCAATACCCTCTTTAGGTTCATCATTTGCAACAACAACTGAAAGCACCATTGTATCACCATATCGAACCATAACTGAAGCATCTGCTAGCTTTGCTAACTTGCCAGATTCAAGGGTAAGCATCTTACCTCCAATCTCTTTTTGAACTGTTTTCATTTAAAAACTTTTTGATTAATTTTCACTAAGGAAAGCCAACTCTTCCCTCTTATATTTTTATAATTTTATTGGTATCATTTAATAAAAAAATAAGAACCCATATCGTTTGAAATCAAATCACGATATGAGTTCTTAAATTCTTATAGGTTTTTCTCAAAATTTATTAACTCTTCAAATAAGCCATACCACATAAATAAAATAATCTTTTGTTTAAACTAAACATAGTTTGAATATATGGATTTACTTATTCAAAATTTATTTTCTTATTCCAAGTTCAGCAATAATAGAACGATAACGCATAATATCAATCTTGCTTAGGTAATCAAGAAGTGAACGCCTTTTACCCACCATAAGCATCAAACCACGAAGTGAATGTTTGTCCTTTTTATTAATTTTAAGATGTGGTTGTAAAACGTTAATTCTTTCAGTAAGAATTGCAATTTGCACTTCAGTTTTTCCTGTATCAAGTGCTCCAGCACCATATTTAGCTGTCAATTCAGCTTTTCGTTCTTTAGTAACCATTTTGTTTTTGTGTTCTAGTTTATTTAATTTATAAAATAATATAATAAGCCTAAGCCCCCAAACATGCAACCTGATCCTTTGCTAATTGGATCAAAAATTCTTCACTTGAGGTGAACTTCTGCTCTAAGCGCACAAACTTAAGGAATTCTACCTTAATAACACTAGAATATATTTCTTTATCAAAATTAAAGATATTTGCCTCAATAGTTTTTTCTATTCCATTAGTAAATGTTGGCCTAACACCAATGTTCATCATTGCTCTATAAGCAACCCCATTAACCCATATATTTACAGCATATACGCCATTACTTGGCAATAATTTTTTTTCATCCAAAGGCTTAATATTGGCTGTAGGAAACCCTAGTTTCCTACCTCTACCATCCCCCTTTGTTACTAAACCTATAATTGAATAATTATAACCTAAAAGAATATTTGCTTTAATAATCTCATTATTATTTAAATAATTTCTAATTTTAGTTGAGCTAACAGTTTCGTTATTTATAGAAAGTGGGGGTACTTCCGATACTGTGAAATTGTTAATCTTTCCATATTCTTTAATGTTCTCAATATTCCCTTTTCTGTTTTTACCAAATGCATGATCATGACCAAAAACAATATGAGATACACCTATTTGATTTCTCAATAAATCACAGAAATCCTGCCAAGGCGTATTTGCAGTTTCAGAATCAAAATCTATGATGACAATTTCATCTACTCCAAAACTATTTAAATAAATTTCCTTTTCATCTTGTGAGGTTAATAACTTTACTGAATCGCCTTTGGTTCTGAGAACATCTTGAGGATGGGGATAAAATGTTACAACTACTGATCTTGCAGCATGTTCAGAAGCTTTTTTTAATAATTCTTCAATTATTAATTTATGCCCTAAATGAACTCCATCAAAAGTACCAATAGTAATTACACTATTTTTATCGAATGATATTTGATCTATTGTTTTCAAGTAATTTTATTAAGATTTCCAAAATTAAGTAATTACTTTTAATGGAATAAGAATCAGTTAGGATAACTATCTTTTATAAAATAATCTTTAAACTATAATCTTTATACTATAATCTTTAAAACTATAATAAAAGTTTAAAATCTATCAACCTATTTTTTTTGTTAATTTTACAATTCCATAATTATTTTAAATAGAATTGTCATTTAAAAAATTTTAATTAATCTGATGAATATAAAAATACTAATTCCGTTTTTACTACTTTTATTTATAATCGTAACTAATTCAAGAGCACAATTTGTAAGAGTTATAAATGAACATAATCCTGGGACTACATTAAACACAACTATTGATAATTCTTCTAATTCAGAATTAAGTAGTCTTGGATTTAGTGATGCTTCATCTTTAGTTTCATTAACTCCTGGGAAACACTCTATAAAAGTTACAATTGGAGGATTGTCAAGAGACACTTTGCTTGATGTTCAAACAAATACAGCATATACTTTTCATGTTATGCCAGCAGTTGGAACACTTAATACTTTTATTTTAACTCGTGAATTAGACAAATATGTTGATAAAGGAGCGGGTTATTTACAATTAGTTCATGCTGGTCAGCAATTAGGAATTGTTGATGTTGAACTTGAAGATTCAAGGGGTTCTTTATTACCTTATTCTAATATGGCTTATGTCTCTGCAAGGCTCTACTATCTTAGTCCTGCTGGAGAGACAATTTACAGAGTAGGACCGAATTCAAAACCACCAGTTTATCAAGGGTTAATTAATAATATTGATGGCAACCTTACAACAGTTGTTTTAACTGGTAAGTTCAGCGATAATAGTTTTAAAGCAAGTTATGTTGTTGATAATGATATTAAAGCTCAAAAGCCAATGAAAGAGTTAGTTAACTATTTACCTATGCCAAGGTTAAGGGCTGTTAATTGTGTTTCTGGAGCTTCAAAAGTTGATGTCAAAATTGACAACTCTAACCTTATTTTTAAAAATATAGGTTTTAAACAAGCTTCTAATTCTTTAAAAGTAGCTCCAGGCTCAAAAAAAATTGCTTTTGTTTTAGCTAGTACACCAATAGACATTGTAAGTATTAATGCAAACTTGGTAGCTGATTCAGTATATACTATTTTTTCTATGGGATTAATGCCAAATTCTAAGGCTGTTCTCGGGTCATTTCCTAAGAAAACAGGATTGGGGTTAGATGAAAGCTGGGTAAGGTTTGCTCATGCTGGCTCAGACACTTCAGCTTTAAGTGCTCAGATTATTGAAACTACTGGGAATGAAACTTCTGTTGATATACTAAATGGAGAAATTACAGGTTATGTAAAACTTAGAAGAGGTAACACTTCATTCGATTTGTCAAAAATATCTGGTGGTTCAGTTTACAGAACTGAGCTAGACTTAGCCCCACAAGGAGTTTACACAATTGTTATTACTGGATCAGATAATTCACTTGAGTTAAGTTCACTTATTGAAAATGATACAATTGAACAATTACCAATGAAACCATTAGATAAGATTTTTTTATCAACAGATTTAAGAATTGTAAATATGGTTCCAAATTCCCCATTATCAAGTTTAGTGTTAGATAATTCTTCAAGTGAATTAGGATTAACAAAATTTAGATTTTCAACTTTAAAAGTTAGGACTAATGTTGGGGCTCACCAACTTTCAGTATTTGTTAACAAAGCACTTGCAACACAAATTCCTTTTACATTAAATGCAGATTCGAGTTACTTACTATTATTTGGTGGTAAAGCTAAAGTAGGAGAGTTTTTTCAAAGTAATGTTGCCAGATTAAGTTCATTGATGCCACCTTCAAGCAGATCTATGATTAGGTGTATTAATATGAACGGTGAAAAATCTTCACTCACTGTTACTATGAAAGATAAAAATGCTAACGCTGTTAACAACTCAAGTTTGGCTTCTGGAAGAGCTACTAAGTTTTATGAAACAGTAAGCGGAAATGTTTTCATAGAAATTTCTAGTGGTGGAAATTTAGTTTATAAAGCTAAAACCCCAATCCAACCAAACTTACTTGCAACATTTATTATTGGTGGACTTTTTGATGATTTAGATGATTCTCAATTTGGAGTTAATCTTCTTTTTGAATCTGATACAACTGCCAAAAGTCCAATACCATTGTTAGTTAAAGATAATATTGTATCTGTAAAGTTAGAAAACTTAATTGAAGTTTCATTCTATCCTAACCCTTCAAATGGGTTTGCACAAGTTAAATATACTCTTCCTTCAAATTCAAAAATTAACATTTTAATCTATAATGCTTTAGGAAATAAAGTATTCACTTCAATTGAAGAAAGTAAAAACTTAGGTGAAAATTCAACTAATGTTGATTTGCAAAATTTACAATCAGGTTCATATAATTTAGTCGTATTGAAAGATGGAAAGATATTCGGAAAAGAAAAATTCCTATTAGTTAAATAAACTCATTTCTTGATAGAGAGTTAGTAAATTTATATCTTGATTTTTACTTAAAAGCAGTTGCTATATATTTTATTGCAACTGCTTTTTTTAATATTAATTACATAAATAGATCATTGAAAGATATTCATTTTGGAAATTTTAAAATCAGCTAGTAATTTAAATTCTCAATCAAAATTCCATAACTTTTAAAATTTCAAATTAATAATCGATTTTATTTTTATTTCTTTAAGTCAAGTAATGATATTTCTTCAGAAACTATTTTACCAGATAAAACAACTAGTGGTACTCCACCACCAGGATGTGAACTACCACCACAAAAAAACATATTTTTAATTTTTGGTACTTTGCTTCTTGGTCTTAAAAATGCTGAAAAAATTGAATTGGAAGACGAACCATAAATTGCACCACCCAAACTATTATAAGTTTGTTCAATATAACTAGGTGGGATTATTTTATAACTTATCACTTCAGGATTCACATCAAATGTTTTTAATCTTTCAAAAATTAATTCAACATATTTTTTTTGAGAATCTAAGTCATTATTGTCTAACCCATAGCTAGGAGCATTTACCAAAACATACCAATTTTCACAATTATTAGGAGCTAAAGTAATATCAGTTTTAGAGGAAATTGAAACATAAATTGTCATTGATTTAGGCAACAACTTTTTGTCAAATATATCTTCAAATTCAGATTTGTAATTATCACTAAAGAATACATTATGATGTTTAAGATTTGAGTGATTCCCTTTTACTTTTGCAACAATTAAAAATCCTGAGCATGAGCGTTCTGCTTGTTCATATTTTTTAGGAGTTCTTATTCCTAATGGTTCTATCAATTTTTTATATGTCCATAATGTATCTACATTAGAAATTAAATAATCACACTTATATTCATTTTTATCTGATAATACACTTGTGATAATATCTTTTGTTTTTTTCAATTCAGTAACATTTTCATTTAACTTTATTTCAACCCCATTTTTTAAACATAATTTTTCTATTGCTATTGCAATTTCATAAATACCCCCAACTGGGTACCAAGCACCAAACTCAAATTCTACATGTGGAATAACATTTAATGTAGCAGGGGCTTTGTATGGTGATGAACCATTATATGTGGCAAACCTTGAAAAAAGTTGAATGAGTTTTTGATCAATAAATATTTCTTTCAAACTTTTAAAAACAGTTTTATTCATTTTAAACTTATGAAGTTTGGTAATCATTTTAAGATTTTTAAATTTAAAAAACTCTTTAAAACCCTCAAACTTGTTGAATAAAAAAACATCTTTTGTTGCTTCGTATAAATCTTTTATTTCATTTAAAAAATTTTTAAATGAGCTAGAATCCTGTGTAAATATTTTCGAAATTTCTTCATTCAATTTAATTTTATTATGAAAGGCATCAAAAATCAAACCATCACTCCAAAAGTATCTACATGCAGGATCAATTGGTAATAAATTTAAATAATCATTTATATTTTCGTTGCAGTTTTTAAATAAATTCTCAATAACAAATGGCATTGTTATAACAGTCGGTCCTAGATCAAATGAAAATCCGTCTTCAATAATTTTATTCATTTTACCCCCAACATTATAATTTTTTTCAATAATTGTTACATTATATCCTAACATTCTTAAATACAACGCGGCACTCATACCACCAATTCCAGCACCTATAATTATTACTTTTTTCATAAATATAAATTAAACAAATAAATTACTTTATTCTTATATGATTTATCAAATAATTTTTCATTGAACTAACATTCTTAACTTTGTGATTCATCAAATTAATTGGTTATTACTGAATATATTTTTACAAACTAAAAATTTACTAAGGGTTTTATGTGCGGAATAACTGGAATATTTACTTTTTCAAATAATTCAAATGCAATTTCAGACTTCTTTATAAAAAAGATGACTGATGTTATTGAGCATAGAGGTCCTGATGATGATGGATTCTATATAGATGACAGCAGACGAATAGCATTAGGGTTTAGAAGGCTTTCGATTATAGACTTATCTGAGGCTGGGCATCAGCCAATGAGTAATAATGATGGTACTATTTGGATTACTTTTAATGGTGAGATTTATAATCACGAAGAGATACGCTCAGATTTAATTTCGAAGGGATACACTTACAAATCTAAAACTGATACTGAAACAATACTATATGCCTATCAAGAATATGGAGTAGATTTTATAACAAAACTGTATGGAATGTTTGGAATAGCTATTTGGGATTCTCGCAAAGAAGAGTTGCTTTTAGTTAGAGATAGAGTTGGAATTAAGCCAGTTTATTATACTTTTTCAAATGGGGTATTTCTATGGGGTTCAGAGATAAAATCTATTAAGCAACATCCATATTTTAAGGCAGAATTTAATGAACAGGGGTTTTACGATTATCTATCTATATTTATGACTCCTCCAAATGAAACAATGTTCAAAGGAGTTTTTAAATTGGAAGCTGGGCATTTTATGATTATTGATAAAGATGGGAATTCATTCAAAAAACAATATTGGGATGTAAACAACCAGACTGAGATTCATACCGAAGCTGATTTACAAGATGAAAATTATTGTGTAGAGAATATTCAAAGGCTTTTACGAGACTCTATAAAATTAAGAATGATGAGTGATGTACCTTTTGGAGTATTACTTTCAGGAGGTGTGGATTCATCTTTAAACGTTGCTTTGATGAGTGAACTTATGAGCAGACCCGTTGAAACATTCACAGTCGGATTTAAAGATTTGCAAAAATATAATGAGTTGCAATTTGCTGATCAAATCTCAAAACAATTCAAAACCAATCATCATGAGGTTTTACTGACCGAACAAGATGCAATTGATTGGTTACCCAAAATGATTTGGCATCAAGATGAACCAAATGCTGACCCTGTTTGTGTTCCTGTTTATTTTGTTAGTAAACTCGCAAGAGAGAATAACACTTTAGTTGTTCAGGTTGGAGAAGGAGCAGATGAAGAATTTGCTGGTTATAAACTATATACTAGAGAGCAAAGATTTTATAAATATTATTATTCTTTATTACCTTATCCACTTAAAAAAATAGCTTATAAAACTTTTCAGAAAATTATACCAGATTCACATCTTACTGATTATTCTAGACGTGCAGTAGAATCTGATGCACCTTTTTATGGTGGTGCAACTGGATTTTCTGAAGAACATAAAAAACATTTATTAGGTTCTGAATTTAAAAATAGATGTGAAAAAACTGGTAGAATACCCCAACATTATAATGAAAAATTTGAAGGACTTTTTGGTAGTGGATCTTTTTCAGAAGATTATTTGAGAAGAATTTTCTATTATGAATTAAAAGCAAGGCTTGGAGAAATGCTCCTTATGAGAGTTGATAAAATGACAATGGCAACTTCTATTGAGGCTAGAGTTCCTTTTTTAGATCATCGGATTGTTGAATTTGCTATAAGGGTTCCTTCAAAACTTAAAATTAAAAATGGAATAAATAAATATATATTAAAAAAAGCTTCAGAAGGAATAATTCCTAATAATATTATTTATAGACCTAAACAAGGCTTTGCTGCACCTGCTGTGGAATGGCTTAGAACTGGCAAACTAGCCACTATTGCTAAAGAAACAATTTTAGAATCTGATTTAGTTAAACAGAATTATTTAAATAAAAATTATATTATTCACTTGTTTGATTTGCATCAATCTGGCAAACATAATTTATCGCGCGAACTATGGATTCTATTAATTGCAACTATGTGGTATAAAGAGAATTTTTAAAATTCGTCTTTTCTACTTTCTAGTTTGATACTATAATTAATTCTACAAATCTTAAAATTTAATTCAGTATTTTTTTGAACATTTATTTTTATATAAATATTTGTTAAACTATAAAATAAAATCCCCCACAATTTTCATTGCAGGGGATTCCCCTTTTAGTGTTCTTTAATACTGGTTGAAAACTTTTTAATTCAACCTATTCAAAGCCCTTAGTAAGCAACGCTAAAATAAGTAAAAATTATTTTATTATAATCAATTTATTATAACTTTCAAATTTAGGTGTAAATTTTAGTCTAAAAATTAATGATATTGTTTAATGTATAACAACAAAGTTTATATTTTATCAAATTATTTTTAATTAAATTCAACTAGGTATTATAATGAAATATAGGCAAAAATTTTCTACTTTTATTTTGGTAGTTATATTATACATAAACTTAACTTCTAATTCCGATTTTCTAAATAGTATATATTAAATATAGATTAAGCTATTAGATTATTCTATATTTTTACTTTCCTTAATATTTTTCTATTTATAAAAAAATATTAGAATTTTTAATTAACATTTTCAACATCAAAATATTGAAGAGGAAACGTAACATTTTATTTTGGTTGATATCAATTCTTTGTATAGTTGCTTTTTCAGCAACTAAACTCACTGCTAGACAACGATTAATTGACTCACTTGAAAGCAAGCTGAATCAACACCGTAAACAATTTGGTAATGACACAAACACTGTTAATATTTTGTATAATTTATCTATAACAGTTGCCAAAAGAGATCCACGGGAAAGTGATTTATATGGTCGACAAGTAATAGATATTTCAAATAAGCTAAGTTATGAACGGGGGAATGTTCTTGGTTTGTTTCATTTAGGTGATATGGCTCTGATAGATAAAAATTTAGCTAAAACTAAGGAACTATACTTAAAAGCTTTAAGCATTGCTAAAAGCATCAAAGCAAAAGATTTGCAGATTGTTTCATTATGCTTATTATCAGATCTTGATGGGACTTTAGGTAACATTAGCTCAGCCTTTGAGCTTGGGCATAATGCATATAAACTTTCAAATGAGTTAGCAAGTAATGAGTTGGTAAGTAAATCTTGTCAAACCCTTATGCTAGTTTATTCAAGATTAAGTCAAAACATTCAAGCACAATTATATGGGAAAAAATGTATTGAATTCGCTATTAAAACTAAAAACATTTTGTATATTTTTAATGCGTATTCAACATATTTTTGTTTTTCAAATGATACTATTAATTCCAATGAATTTAGTAGTAAAGCCCTTGAAATAACGCAGTATGAAGGGTGGAAGATTTCAGAAGGTGTTATTAATCTAAATTTAGGATGGGGAGAATATGATAAAAAAAATATTACTAAAGCATTGCAATTTTTTAAAAATTCATTAGCAATTTCTGAGGAAGTAAATAACTACAAACCACAAATAACATATGCTACTTGCGGAATTGCAAGTTGTTATGTTGAAATGAAAGTTTATGACAAAGCTATTTATTATGCAAAACGCTCAATGGAGCTTTGCAAATTTTTCAAATTTCCTAATTTAATAACACAAAATTCAATAACTCTTTCCAAGTGTTATGAAAAGCTAAATGATTACCAAAATGCATTCTATTATATGGATACTAACAGGATGTATAATGACACACTTTTCAATACTGAGATACTCCAAAAAACTACTGCAATTCAGGTAAAAGCTGAAACCGACAAAAAAAATAGCGAGATTGCAATCGTTGAAAAAGAAAAGGATTATCAAACATTTTTAAGGAATACTGCAATTGTTGGATTTATTTTAATTTTTATAATTGTTGTGTTACTCTATCACAGTTACAAACTTCGAAAAAAATCCGACGAATCTCTAATCACGAGTTAATTTTAAATGTTTTGCCAGGTTCAATAGCTATGCGATTGAAGTCTGGTGAAAGAGTTATTGCTGATAAATTTAATTCTGTTTCAATACTATTTGCAGATATTGTTAATTTTACACAGCTTTCTCAAAGTATTTCAGCTGTTGAACTTGTTGAGCTTTTAAACGAAATTTTCTCTACCATTGATGACTTAACAATCAAATATAATCTTGAAAAAATCAAAACAATTGGTGATTGTTATATGGTTATTTCTGGTGCACCAATACCAAATAAAGATCATGCTATTCAAATGGCTTTTTTCGCACTTGAACTTCAATCAGTAATTACACAATTGACATTGGGAAGAGCTTTTCCAATTTTATTCCGAATTGGTATCCACAGTGGTGAAGTTGTTGCAGGGGTTATTGGCAAAAAGAAATTTGCTTATGATATGTGGGGAGATGCAGTAAATACTGCTAGCCGAATGGAAAGCCATGGAGAGCCAGGAAGAATTCATGTTTCTAGTGATTATGCTAAAGAACTTGGACTTTTAAATACAAAAGGTTTGAATGAAAAGAATGAAATTAAAATAGATATTCCAAATTCTAAATTATTAATCTTGTCAAGTGGTGAAATGGAAATTAAAGGAAAGGGTAAAATGCAAACATTTTTCCTAGAAGAAGTAAAATCTTAAAAACTAGTTAACTGTTTTATCCAGCGAAAAAGCTGTCTATGCTCAAATTCTTCCCCAGTATATTTTTCCCATATTTCCACCTTGGTACTCTGAGTTTTTATCAACTCCTGAATGAATTTGTGTTTCTCTTCTTCGGTAAAATACTTGCCTCCCTTTGTCTCGTCCTGAAAATAGCTTACACATATTGTTAAATAGTCCTGATGCAAATTTACGTTTAAAAGTTAGTCCTAAATACGATTTACAAATAATTAATTTTCGATGCCGATTAATTCATAAGTGGGCTCTAATTAGGAACAACTCACTAGAAAATATATCTGTTTGAGATAATGTATATCATTCATAAAGTCAATTGTAACTGCTTTGCTTTGTATACTTTAAAAACACCCCAATCCCCACAAGAACATTTCACACAGCACGTTTCACCTCATTTTTTTGTTTGTTGATTTTAGAACGTGATTTTTGGAATAGTTCCACCATTTGGTCTATTGTAAGCCAAACGGTTACATCTTCTAAACGGGTTTCTATTTTAGTATTGCCGTCTTCGGTTAGGTAAATAATTATTTTTGTGTTTTCCATTTCTTTTCCCCTCAATTAATTTTTGTTCGTCTGCGTATTTCTGCATCTGTTGTCGTTTGTTTTTGTCCTGTCCTTTAATGGTTGCACTGTCGTCTATAGAATTACCGGTAACGGTTGCGGATAAGAAGGGTGGCGGCTTCGCGAAGCCTACAAACTTATTACCCAACACAAAGGTAATTGGAACTACACATTTTCCAAACCAATAAACTAGCCATCCTTTTTATCTGCTGTTATTGTATGTACTATTTTCAAATCCTTTCCTCCACAAAATACATATCCACCTCGCCTTTATTTTTCGCCTGTATCTTTCCTCTGTGTGTACAGTTAAATTTATCTTTCACCAATTCGTACGTACTGCCACTGATGTTTACTTTTCCAGCTTCGCCACTTGATTCCATTCGTGAAGCAATGTTTACCGTATCACCCCAAATGTCATAAGCAAACTTTCTCACACCTACTATTCCTGCTATTACCGGACCTGTATTGATACCAATCCTAATCTCAAAAGGAAGTTTTCCTTTAGCCACCTTCTCTTTGTTATGATTGGTCATAAAATCTCTAATCTCTAAAGCAGCTTTCACTAAATCTTTAGCATGGGAATTATTGGCAACAGGCAGTCCGCCTGCACACATATAAGCATCACCTATGGTTTTTATTTTTTCAATCCCATACTTGTGTATGATATGATCGAACGCCGAGAAACATGTATCAATTTCCCTGACTAATTCTTCGGGTGCCATCTTCTCGCTGATACTGGTGAAGTCTTTAAAATCGGTGAACATAACTGAAGCTTCATCGAAATTCTTTGCTTTGGAAGTGCCGGTATCTTTCAACTCTTCGGCTACTTCTGAAGGAAGAATATTCAATAATAGCTCGTCACTTTTCTTTTTTCCTTTTTTGATTTTATTCCTCTGGCGAAAAAATATGCCAGCAAAAAGAAGCATTACCGCAAAGCCTCCAATAAAACCATTGCGTAACAAGCGTTGTTTGTTTTTTTCGTTACTAGCTATCAAATCTTTTTTTGCTTGTGCGGCATTAAGAGAATCCTGCTTCTTGCCAAAATCATAATTCATCTGCAAGGTCACTGTCTTCTTTGTATTTTCTGTATTCTCTATACTATCGCGATAAGTAATGAATAATTTGTATTGTGCCAAGGCATCCTTGTGATTGCCTTGTGCACTATCCAAACTTACAAGTACCTCGTAACTTTGTTTCATCATTTCCAAACCTCCTATCTCCTTTGCAAGCAACACACCTTTGTTAAGAAACGTAGCTGCATTTTTATAATCCTTTAGTTTAAAATAAGCGGTTCCGATTCCCTGCAATGCATATGTTTCGCCATCTTTATCATCAATCTCTCTCACTATTTTTAAAGCTTCAAAATTATATTTCAAAGCCCGATTATAATTGCCCAAACCAAGGTAGGCAAAACCCATGTTGTTATAAGTACCGGATCTTAAATACACGTTTCCTATTTCCTTCAATATTTTTAAACTTGCTTCGAATTGAATTAGAGCCTCTGCATATTTATGTTGGTAAGTATAAATAATGCCAATGTTTTCTCGGTTACTAGATTGATACTGCTTATTACCTGTTACATTACTTATTTCAAGCGCTTTAAAGAAATAGTTTAGTGCTATTGGGTAATCACCTTGCATCATATAAACCATTCCAATATTATTGTACGAACCTGCAATGCCATTTTTATCATCAATATCCTCTCTGATTTTTAAAGCTAAGAGGTGATTTTGTAAGGATAGCGGATAGCTACCTAAGTTAAAATAAACGCCACCAATATTATTATAGCTGTATGCGATGCCACCTTTGTCGTCAATCTCTTTTCTTAGTTCTAATGATTTTTCAAAAAAAGCGATTGCTTGTAAAAAGTTGCCTTTCGATTTATTTACAAGTCCTATCGTATTGTAAGCATTGCCTATTCCTTTCATAAAATTTAATTGTTCAGATATTCTCAAAGATTGATTCGCAAAATCTAAAGACTTATCGAAGCCAACCTCTATGTAAATCTTAGAAAGTTCGTAAAGGATATTCGCTTTGGTTGTATCGTAAAGTGCTGGAATATTTTTACCGAGTTCAAGTTTGGATGCGTTATGATTTTTTAGTTGAATCTGAAGAGAATCAATGAGGTGTTGGTCTTGGGCGAAGCCGTTAAGAGTAATAAGACTTATGATTAAAAGTGTAATTAGATTTTTCATTGCATGTTCATTCATTTAGGTAGATTTTGGAATCCGCGCTAGCATATCCGCTAACGTTTTCTGGCTTGGCGAAGGTGGCGATTTTCATCACAAATGTTGATGCTGAGAACCAAACTTTGATTAACCACAAATGTGTCTGCGGAGTACTGAAACGCCACTTTTGCCAAACCCGTGTTAGCTATAGTTATTCAATTTCAAAATGTTTCTTTATTCGCAACATTCTTAATGTGTTCCATTTGCTGGGTTTTCCTGCTTTCTCCATGATGATGTGCACTTGTCCTGAATGTGCTGCATGCACATTCCATGATCCATCCTTATTTTGTTTTTTATTCAAATGGGCCAATGCCACAGTCATTCTATTGTCCCATTTAATTCCTGCATATTGAAAATAATCCATAGCTCTAAGAACATCATATTTCCATCTGCATGGATATGTTAACTTTAAGAAGTTCTTATCAATTATTTCTCCTGTGTGGTCTGATAAAAATAATCTGTGCATCAAGATAAATTCTACTGCAGTTTTAATAGCATCAGAAATTTCTTTTTTTCTATAAGTGAATCCCATTTGCTGAAATTCGGTGAATCCTTCGAGAACTGAAATAGTGGAATGCAATGAGCTATGTTTAGCTCCACTTCTTGTTGTTCTGCAATTAAATCCTCCATCCGGCATAATCTCATTAAGAATACTATCTATAATGGAATGTAACTTCTTTTCAGGTGTTTTGAAATAGGAAGCATAATTCAAAAACATTCCATTTACACAAACGTCACTATGCTGCGATTTGGAAGACCCCAATTGAATACCTCCATCATCTGCTAGGTTATTTTGTAAGACCAGTTCTATTGTCTCTTTTACAATTTCATTGTTTGATGGGAGATTTAAATTGCAAAGGTCAAGTAAAGTGTAATGGGTCGAAATCCATTTGGGCTGATAGAATCTATCTCCCCAATGGCCGCTTGAATTACGTTTTAATAAAATTTTGGTACCCCATCCTTCATTTGCTATTCGGATTTGAAGTTTTTTTTTGTCAGAACCTAATAAATCACGCCAAACTTGGTATTGGATAGAGACGTCTCCTTCCAATAACCAGTCTATGATTTGTTGATTGTTCATTTAACTTTTAAAATTTATTTTTGAATATAATTCTTTTGAAAAGATGTGTTATACATTATTGTTTCCATCTTTCAAGATTTGGAATTGACCTTGTAGCCAACCAAGCAAAGAAACCATTCATTCCGTCTTTCTTCATTTCTTGTATGCAAAACTTTTGCATTTTTGGGGCTGTGTCTATTTCAGGGGGAGTTAAAAACACTCCATTTTCAAAGCACATGGAGCAATACTTTTTGCTGATGGAACCATCTTTTTCCGTTCCTCCACCTTTTTTGTCTTTTTTAAGTGGGAAACCACAGCTTTGGCAAAATTTATATTCTTTCATTGTCATGTTTTTATTGAAGATTGGCTTCTGTCATAATTACAGCTAACGTTTTCGGGCTTGGCGAAGGTGGCGATTTTCATCACAAATGTTGATGCAGAGTACCAAACTTTGATTAACCACAAATGTGTCTGCGGAGTACTGAACCGCCACTTTTGCCAAACCGCTCCTATGTTTGCATTTTAATTATTTTTACTCAAAGTTAAAGAAAAATAATTAGAAAGTACAAGAGCAGATTAAGATAGTCAAACCTTTTAAGCAATAAAGCTTTTCTAACACGCTTATCCCTGCTCTCTTTCTTTTATTATGCTGTACAGTTTGGTAAGCATTTTAGAGTTTGTGATAGGATGGTAGCCAATATAAGAACGTTCTCTCTTTTGATTTGTCCACTACAAAATTACATATTTATTCATTCAAAAAAAATTAAATGACAAAGATGAAAATTTACTGTGGTATTGATATTAGCGGCGATACCATTGATATTTGTTTTCAAATAGATTACAATACTTTTGATTCCAAAACCTTGTCAAATGACCATGTTTGATTTCGAGAATTACTTCGGTTGACAGGTATTACTTATCATTTTGTAATGGAGTCAACGGGTATTTTTCATTTAACAATATGCTTTTATTTACACTCCAAGTAAATCACCTAAAGTGTGTCTCGTCAATGCATTGCAAATCAAGCGGTATATTCAAATGCATTTAGATAGAAATAAAACCGACAAGAAAGATCCCAAACATATTTGCATGTATGGCATTGAGAGAAATCCTGAGCCCTATCAAATGCCTGATATGCTTTACTTTGAATGCAAATCATTAAACAATGCTATCCATACTTTGACACAAGAAATTACCGCTTTTAAAAACAAAATTCATGCTTTGCAAAAATTGAATTTAGATAGTAAAGTAGTTATAAAGTCTGATCAAAGTATATTAAAGGAATTAAAGGTACAATTAGTAAAATTAGAGCAAGAGTTGAATTATAAATTGAATACTTGGCAGCCTGAATTAGTCACACTAGTAAGCAGTATAACTGGTATAGGTAAAAGGGCAACATCACTTCTAATTGTCACGACTCAATGCTTTAAAACAACTGAAACTTATCAACAATTAATAAGCTTCGCCGGTCTAAGTCCAAAAGAATTTACTAGTGGAACAAGTATCAGTGGAAAAGTCCGAATATGTAAGATAGGAGGATGTCGCTTAAGACATACTCTTTACATGTGTGTATTAAATGCTAAGAAAACTAATCCAGCTTGTAAAGCATTATTTGATCGATTGGTTACTAAAGGTAAGAACAAAAAGTTAGCCATTATAGCAGTCTGTAATAAGCTACTTAAGCTTGTTTTTGAAGCAATCAAATCAGGTAAGGTCTTCGATAAATATTATTTACAGAAAGCTGCTTAATAATTTGTTTTTTTACACAGTTCGTGTTATAGCCAGTGCATTTGGAACTATTAATTAAATTATTGCTTCTCACTATTGATTGCTGGTCGGATACCATAAATTAATAAATAACCAACCATCCATAATTCTCCAACAGTCGCAGGGATAACAAGCATATCTAAATATGAACTTTGAACCCCTATAGATTTAATAAAAGTCTGAAGTAGATAACCTATACCACCGATAATTAGTATTCGTCCGAGCCACATGGGCATTCTTCCAGAGCTGATTACAATATAACCCATCGGAATATGCCAAAGTCCAAAAAATAGACCACCGACCATCCAAGCATTCGTACTTATTTCCCCTAAAAGCTGTATCAATATAGTTTTCTCTTGGAAAGTCGGGGAAGAAGCGTTCGCAATAGAAATGGCAGAACTCATTGATATTGCACTAACCATAATTACAACAGAATTTACTGTCCCCCAAATTCCAAGTGTAGTAGCAGCCCACTTATTTATGTCACAAAACAGTTTGTAAAAATATATTGCGGCAAGTGCTTGCGAAACAATAATAACCAACTCAAATAAAAGTCTTAATCTTGAAATGGACCCAAGATTGATTAAATTGTTTAAGGTTTTCGAAGCGTCATCCGTAACAAAAATCTGATGATGGAAAACCATAAATCCAAAAATCCCAGAAATAGCCAAGACCAAATACCACACTCCGGCAAGTCTTGCAGTTTTTATTAATTGTTTTTGTTCCATTGTCATTCCCATTTTTTTTACTGTTTTATTTCATTGGCTATAACGGTTTCGGGCTTGGCGAAGGTGGCGATTTTCACCACAAATGTTGATGCGGAGAACCAATGTTTGATTAACCACAAATGTGTCTGCGGAGCACTGAACCGCCACTTTTGCCAAACCCGTGTTATGCGTTCGGGCTTCTTTGTCTGTCGTTAATTTTCTGTCTGAATACCACATTGTCATTGAAGCAATTTGTTTAATTCTGTTTCTAAAGTTTCAAACAACATTGAGTCTAATCTATTGAAATTTGTCAATGATGAAAAAGGTATCTCCATCGCTGTTATTGTTATTTCGTCTGCTCCACCAAAACCTGAAATAATTTTAAAGTTGTCTGATGTATTTAGGTCGTCTGAAATGTTTGGGTAAACTAATATTATATCTGTGCAACCTCTCTTAAAAGCATAACTAACCATTTGATAAAGGTCTGATTGTGCTACACCTTTTTTGGGGTCTGTTTTGAAATTGTCTAGGCGTAATTTGTATTTGGTATCAATGATAACTTTTCTTTTTGAACCATGTCTTGCGGTAAGAAATATGTCATGTTGCATGTTGAACACTATAGGTATATTTGACAAGTATTCGTCTGATTTTTGATATTCAATTTTCCAGTCTTTTGAAAATTTATTTTCTAAGAACCCTGCAAGAAAGTCTTCAAAAATATATTCCATTGGGAAAAGTAAACACCATTGAGAAAGGTCGTAAGTATTACTTGAATAGAGTTGTTGGCTAAGGATAAGTTTACAACTGTCAAGTAGATTGTAATAATCTGAAAAGAAAGTATTGAGAGTGATATTTTCAACATCGTGTATGGTGCAATATAAGTCCTCAACTTCGTCTAAGATGAAAACAACATCTTGGAGCTTTCGCAAATTTTCTGAAAACTTTGTTTGCTTCATCAATAGCCTAGAACAATATTTAATTATTCTATTTACTTTATTGTCAAACAGGAATGGTTCATAATCACATTCGATATTTTGAAAATTACCGTGTGATAAACTACTGTTTACATAGCGTTTGAAATTTATTGAACCTCTTGGAGTAATCAACGATTCCTCTACTTCTTGATACATTGTTAAAGGTTGCTTTGAAACTGTTTCTAAAAACTGATTTGCTATTAAGTTTATAATCAGTTCCGGAAATTCGTCCACGTCAATTGTGTCAAGTGATGCTTGATTAAAAGGAAAGTTCCATTTTCGACAATAGCTAAACCAATAAAAGATGTGGCGAAGCATCAACATCTTTTCATTCTCTGATGGGTTCGGTAAATGTTGCCGAAATACTTTCGGATAAATCTCAATTACTTCATCTCCGTTTTGAATGAAGCCAACAAAATTGTTTGCTCTTATTTGATTGTCGTCAAACTGTAGGAATGGTTGATAATGATTGTCTGTTTGAACTTCTGTAAGTTCGGAATCCGTTTCAACAAACATGCGTTGCCTCCAAATGTCTTTCAGCATTTGGTGTAAAGCATTTTTGTTATTTATGCTCTGCCATTTTCCGTATTCAAAGAGTTGAGCCATTTTATCTCGGTGAAATATCCCAAATGAAATTTGTGGTATTGTAAGTTACATTCCAATTAGTGTCTGCAAATATTTTAGAAACAATATCTGTTTTACCTGAAAAATATTCCATCAACAATGGAACAACTTTGTTTTGCAAAACAATTTGAATCGTTTGTCCTTTCATGAAGTAAGCATGCCCAATTAGATAGTCAGCTGATTTTTTTTCTTTGAAAACTGCTTCATTAACTTTTTTAAGAAGCAAAGATTCTTCTTCATTCAACATCTCATATTCTGGATAATAGCCAATGAACTCAAAACGCCTACGCAAAGCAATATCAATTAAAGCAATCGACTTGTCAGCTGTATTCATTGTGCCTATGATGTAAAGATTTGGCGGTACGCCAAATTCTTTTTCTCCATTTGGCAAAGTAATTTTCAATTCGTTTTCTTCTCCTAATCTTTTATCGTCCTCAAGAAGTGTAATTAATTCGCCAAAAACCTTAGAAATATTAGCACGATTTATTTCATCAATTATCAAAACAAACCTTTTCAATTCCTCTTCTGTTGAATTTTGGGGTTCAAGCGTTTCGGCAAATTCTTTTAGATGTTCTACCAATGGATTGTAATAAACACCCAAACCTTCAACACCATAATCCAAACTTCCCACATAAATTGCTTTGAGATTTTTTACAAGCAAGTCGTGTCCTGTTCCTCCGCTTTGTTTTGTAAACTTTATTCTTCCCTCATCAATGTCAATTGATGTTACTTTGAACTTGTATCCTTTGCTTTTCATTGGTATTTCAACTTCCTTTACTTCTTCCTCAATCAATTTTGCAAAGAAGGAATTGAAAACGAAGTTAAAATCAATGGTGATTTCTTTCTTGTTGGTTGCTGTTAACCAATTTTGTTTTGCTCTTTCAGCCAACTGTTTGAAAATTCCTTCACGTTTGTCAAAACGCAAAGTGCCAGATGTAACATCGGGAGAAATCCCAACTACAAAATCTTCATAGGAATAATTTTGGTGGAAAGTAACGAACTCAATTTGTCCATTTCTTCTTAATTCGTCAAACACTCCTTTATTTACCTTGTGATTATTGAAATTAAATCTTTCAGGTGAAGCTATCTCAACAGCCTTATCAATGCTATTGTATGTCTTTCCTGTTCCTGGAGGTCCATAAAGGATAATGTTTTTTGCTTGCATGTCAGCTTTATTATTTGATGCAGTTGTATTATTTATTAAACTCAAAATAGTTTTGAACTCAGTTTTTGTTGCTGTGAAATTTGTTCCTTGATTACCAACTTTCAAATTTTCTAGTCCTTTTGTTCCCTTTATTTTGCTCCAAAGCAAAGGAGTTTCAATTATATTATGTGTGATTTTGATTCCTGCTTTAAGAGGGTTTTTGTCTTCTGTTTTCCATAGGTGTGAATCTTTTGATTGAGTAATGTTTTGTGCTTCACTTGTTACTTCTGCTAGAGAGTAACAACCTGAATTTTTACCTGAAATCCATAAAATTACTTTGTCACCTTTTTTTATCTTGTCTTTATGAGCTGAAACAGTCCAATCTTCTAACAAATTATTTTTAATTGCAGTTTCGAAATCAAATACACTTGGATTGCCTTGAAATATCCAATAATTGGCATTTCTACTATTCCATAAGTCAATAACCTTATTACGAATGTCTCTATTTTGAACTTTGCAGATTCCTTGCTGTAATTGATATGAAAATGTGTCATCTTCTTCAAGTTCATACCATTCGGAATTTGCGTAGTTGACCCAAGTGTCATACTCAATTGCGAGATTGTCAAAGGAAGGTTTAAGATTTATGTTACTTGTAACAGGTTTCGGATTCTCATTAATTCTTGCGATTGCCTTTACTTGATGTCCTTCTGTAACAACAATCAAGTCGCCAATGCTGTATTTTTTGTCCTCAACGCCAATAATAATGCTCTCTTCTTTAATGTAGTTGTAGAAGCTAGGTTTACCGCTTCCCCAATTGCATCCTAATTTCCAAATATTGCCTGTGATACTCACTCCATTCATATTTGTGCTTGATTTACTTTTTATTTCAAAACCTAATGCTGTAAAATATTTGTTAGTTGGTTCACCGCCACTTCGCTCCCAAATGTGCTCACCATTCATTAATTCATGAGCATATCGCATTACTTCTTTAGGTGGGTAGGCTTTTCCATTAATAACTACATCAAATCTTGTCGAAGGTTCAAGCGAAATAGTCTCACTGTCTATTTTCTTGACTGCATCAAGTATATGTTGTTTAGTTATTTTGTCTGGTTCAAATGCCATTATTATTTTCTTTTTCTGTCGTTGTGTTTATTATGTAGTGTCGTCTTTTAGCCTGACGCATAACGTTTTGGGGCTTTGCGAAGGCTGGGATTAGAAGTACGAATGTTCAAATTTAGCACAATGTTCATTAGAATTCCAAATGTTCAATTTAGCACTGAAGCCCAGCTTTTGCAAAACCCCTGTTAGGCGTATGTGCCTTTTCGGTAAATGCAAATAAGTTAATTTGTCCATTGTTTACAGGCATCATTTCTTCTATAAAGTTGTCCCACAGGCAAAGTGTCAAACTGAAATTATACATTTCATTAAGTCGTTGTATTTCTGTTTCTAAATAGTTTCTATCTATTAAAGTCGCCAATTCTAACAAGTCAATTCGCATCAATACATCTTTCGTAAAAGTTCTTTTAGCATCTGCAAAAGTTACAGATTGTAAAAATTGTACAGTTGTGTCAGAATTTAGAAGCATTAAAGTATAAACAGCAAATTCAATTTTGTCAAAACCTATTAAATAACAAGTGTCGTCAAGCATTACAGGTTTTTCATTTTGTGGTAATATTAAAGTAAAATGAAAAGTTTTGTAAAGTCCTGAAATTGCAACTTTGAATGGTTTAAAAGAATAGTCGCCTATTCCAAAAATTGAAAATGCTGGTTTGTTATTGTAAATACTTGACTTTCTTGCATTAAAACTGTCTTGATGGTCTGTCAAATATTGAAATGTATTAGGAAATTCGTTTCTAATGTACTTTGTTTCTTGTCCAACTTTCTTTTGAGTAACTATTGTGTATTTCCTTGTTTGGTTTATTACTGTATTTTTTAAATCAGAACTTTTTAATAGTCCATAAATTAAACCATCTTCTAATTTTATTTCTTCGTTTAAACCATTTACGAAATGTCCGTTTAGAGGGTCACCTCCCGCCTTTTCCAATTCCATTATGCTTGAACAGTCGTGTTTTAAACCTTGTCGCCAAACAAAAGGACATTCTCCATCTATATTTTTTGTATTAAAATAGGTGTCAATGTTTGAAACAAATTTATCATCTAACCAACCAAACTGTAATGTTTGATTTTGATTGTTGTAAAAATTGTATTCAGTACAATAATTTTGAGTATTTGATTTGAGTTTGCAGTAAAACAAAGATGCTTCAACGGAAACATTAAATTCCTTTTTGCTATCAATACAATGTTTCTCTATTTCGGAAATAGAATATTTGTTTTTTGCTTGGTCGGAAACGATATTTTTAATCACTGAATTTTTAACCAAGACAAGTAAATTGCCTTCTACGTTTTGAAAAAGGTCAAGCATTTTCAAAGTGATAAATTCTGCAATATCAAAATTGCCCTTACCTGTCATTGCATCTAATCCACTATGATTTTTAAAGTTAGATTTTTTAGGTAAATTAGATGAGTTAAGACTTCCTAATTTTGAATTTGTAACCCAAGGCGGATTACCAATTATTAATAATTCCTTTTCGGAAAATTGTTTGGCTAAACTTTTGAAGTCGTAATCGAAAACATCACAATGAATGATGGAAATTTTTGGCTTTTGTTCTTGTGGATTGTTTAAATAAAATTCAATAATATTAAACTTCGTTTCCCATACATAAGGCTTGTAAATTTCAATGCCAAATACATATTCAATATTTGAAAAAGTAGATAATGAAGCAACAATAAAATTCCCTTTTCCACAAGTTGGTTCAATAACAATTTTAGGATTAACCGCTTTATTTGATAAAAACGAAGTAACTTTTTTTGCTAAATCTTCATTGGTTTGAAAATCGCCATATTCAGCTCTATCAGGTTCTGAAACAATGTTGTTCGAGATAGAAATAGTTTCTTTTAAAATCTCTAATTCGTCATTGCTATCAAAAAGATGAATGATGCCGAAGGCATCATTCATCTTTTGATTTGCAGTTTCAAAAGATATAATGTTTTTCAGAAAACTATTTAAATATTCTGAAACTTGATAAGTAATATTTGCTTCAAATACTTTCATCAAGGTTTCATTTTATCAATGATTTTATTAATTCCTGTTACATTTTCAGAAAGCGTTACAATTCTTTGATATTGTAATCTCCATTGTAAAGCATTAGAAATTGTCAAATAACCTTGTTCAGGTGGTGTTTTAAGAATTTGTTCAGCCAATTGTTGTAAAGTGATTTCATCGGCTGGAATATTTTTGTCATTTAGATAAGCGATAATATCTTCAATATTAGCTTTGTCCTTAACCATTTCACGAAGCCTGAATGTCGTGGTGTAATCGGCAGTTCTTTCTTTTGAAACTAATGAACAACTTACAAAATTCAAATTAGCTGTTTTGCTTTTGGGGTCATCAACTTTGTCATAAACAAACACAAGTAAATGATAGCCAAGTCCAAAAATTTTCTGTTTAGCGTCTTTGAAAGGGCAAGAAGATTGAGGCTGTTTGATTGATGTTACTTTTATATCAATATCAACCGAAGGCAAATCAATACCTTTTGCAGAAGAACCGATTTTAAGTTCGTATTTGTCGGCAAGATGTTGTTGAAACTTATGTTCGATATGAGTTCCAACGGCTTTGCCATCAGTTACGCCATAAAGTTCTTTGTTTGGTGTCTTTGATTGAGCAATACAAAATGTCTTTGCTTCAATTATGACATTCTCTATTGTCAAATTCTGTTTCATATTGCAAATTTACAAATTTTGTCTTGGTTAGTTTGTCTAAATGTAAAATTTTGTTTAAATGTCTATTTTCGTAGGGTTTCATGGCATTACGCCTAACTCTGTTATATAAAGAGTTTTACATCACAAAACCCTCCAAAACCTGCCATTTTTAGACGGCTTTCCCCGGTTTTATGTTTTTGAAACACTGCTTTATTTTTCATAGTTTTAATTTCATTTTTTCAATTGGACTTACAACTCTTCCAAGTCCTTCAGTACTTACATGAGTATAAATTTGAGTTGTTTTTGGACTTTTATGGACTAACAATTCTTGAATGTATCTCAAATTAGTTCCGCCTTCTAATAAATGCGTTGCATAACTTTGTCTTAATGTATGCAAGCTAACACTTTTATTTATTTTTGCCAACTTTTTGCTTTATGAAACACCTCCTCCAAACTACTTTCAGTATATTTTCCTCCTTTTTGTCCTTCCAACAAGTATTCCTTTGGTTTATGCTCCAAATAATACATTCGCAATAGCTCTAGAACAGTTTCCGACATGGGAACAATTCTATCATTTTTTCCTTTAGCCATAAATAGGTAATATCGGACACCCATATTTGGTTAGGGTCTACTGGAACAATGTCTTTTATCAAATATGGATAACGATTGAAATGGTGATAACTACATGTGGTTTTAACTCTGTATCTTTTGGTTTTAATAAGTAAATGGTTTTCTCTGAGCAAGTCAAAAAACTTATCTCTACCTAATTTTATATGATGAGTTTCCATTTCATGTTTCAAACTTTAGTGCAGATTTCTACCGCTTCCACGTTTCCACAATGTTCTTTTTTTTTCGATAAGCCCAAGCATTATTTCATTAGTAATTGACTTAAGTTCAACTGATTTAAATTGTTTGTAGTATGCTTGTTTTGTTTTACCAAAGGCGGCACACATATCAATTACTTTTTCTTTTGGTCTTTGCTCTTTAATTGACGCAATGCTTGGGCTCTAAACTTTTTTGTGATTTCAATATCAAACTTTTCTTCTGCAATTTCAATGTTGCGTTGCCAGAGGTCAGCTCGCAGTTCTGCCACACGCAAAAGCACCCGAAGCTCTTTATTTTCTTCTTCAAGTTTTTTGTCTGTAAAATTCTTTTTCATTTCGGTAAAATTAGCAATTTGTTTGGGTAGAGCTAAGTCTCTTCCACTCAGACCCTGGCTTTGTCTGATCCAATAAAGTATAGTTGCTTTGCCTATTATACCATAAAGATTAGATGCCTGAGTTTTATTGAGTTTACCACTCAATACTTCATTTACAATTTTTTGTTTGAACTCTTCTTTATAGAAAAGTTTTTGTGCTTCGGCTCGAAGAGAACTTTGTTTTTTACTCATTTTTTGTCCTGTTTTAAGTTGACTTATCCGCTTATTTAGAGTCAACCTATTTCAGGGCTATACACTACTTTATTTGTCGATTGTACCCTAAAGAATTCAATCTTGTAAAACGTTTATTTTGAAAATTCCTCGTTAGGTGCAAAAACTATTTTTTCAATTTTATTATACACAGGGACGAGCGAATGCAAGTAACGATATATGGCTTTTAGCTCTAGATCGTCCATTCTTGCAAATGTAGTCCATGGCATTGGACTTCCTTTATGTATTCTACCACCGCGCATCCTAGTGATAAATTTTGATTCGTCCCAGTTAGCAATTATTCCAGTTTCTTTTTGTGGAGTCAAGTTTGGAGTTACAAAGGAATAACCCTCAGTAAAAACATCCGGTTCAAAGTAGGTTCCTCCAGCAAACGGAGCACCAATAAAATCCCCTGTTTTAAAATCTCTTTCAGTATGACATCCTCTACAATTTGCTACACTGTTGGCTAAATATGACCCGTAGACTATTGTTGAATCAATTTCAACTGATTTAGGTGGAGTATTCTTAGGTCCTTCTGGCTTAATTACCCCAAAAGCTAAAAGCGCTTTACCTAAAAAACTTAATTCTGAGCGTTCAACTTTATGCTTAACTGACTCTTGAGACCGTAGGAATGAGATTATAGCTGTCAAGTCCGCATCACTTAATTCCTGAAAAGGCATAAAAGGAAATACAAGTCTACTATTTTTGTTTACTGAATGGCGTAACGCTCGAGCAATTTCGCCATCGGTCATTTTGCCGATACCTGTTTCATTGTCAGGAGTAATATTTGGTGCTCTGAAAGTACCAGGAGGAATGGTTAATTCCCATCCTCCACTAAGTGACATTATTTTACCTTCGTCAGCTTCTCTGAGTTTATCCATAGGCACATGGCAATTTATGCAATGAGCCGGACCAAGAGCAAGGTGCTTTCCTCTGGCGATTATAATTGAGTCGGTTGTTGCAGTTATGTTGGGGTATGGAGCATCATACTTTTTGTCCCATGAGAATTGAATAAAAACTAACAGTCCAATAATTAATAGGCAAAGTACCAAACCAGCCCATTTCAGAATTTTAATTACACTTTTCATTTGATAATTCTTTTTAGTTGTTAAAATTAAATTGAAACGTATGTTGTTAATTTTGCATGACTCTTGAATTCAATTTCTCTTGAAAACTAGCAATTTTCATCAAAAATAAAGGAAATACATTGATTCTAAACGATCATTTTTAATAAACTTAAGGAATAATTTAATAAAATTCAACTCCATAAAATGAGTTTTGGAGTTCTCAAAAACTAAAATATCCAAAAAAATAAAGTGTAAGTACTCCAAGCTAGTCTTTGATCTGGTTTGGGAATATTAAATTAAAAATTTTGTTTAGTATTTGTTTGTAAACTGAGATTGCATTTAGGTCTCTCATGAGTAAATACTATGATATAGAATCTGTAATCATCAATGATAGGGCATCTAAAAAGCTTGATTAATTTTTGATTTTAGGATTCAAATATCAAAATTAGCTAAGTTTTTTATTAATGAAACAATTTCAGTTGATTTACCAATAAAACGTAAATTATCACCATATTATATAATTTGAAATTTATACATTTAAGTAATATGTGAATTTCAATACTTTTTTGTTTTTAAAATATTGTCCATTATGGTTAGTGGTTTTAAGAAGGTGGTGATTTTACCACTCAACTAAATTAGGAAAACTGCATTTTAATTATATAGTGTATTGACTTTCGAAGAACTGAGAACCCACTTTTGGGAAGGTGCTGCTGGTTTGCTGTAGCAGCCACAATATCAATCCAGCAGCTAAATTTTCAACCAAATAAATTTCCATGAATACCACCTTCTATTAAAGTCGCAATTATTTTATTGAGAAGTTTCATAATCCATATCAGCTATTTTAATTTGGAAGCATTCGTGTTAGTTTATAGTTTTAATAAGTATTATTGATAAATCGGCTATGTTTCGTAATCTAATTTCTTTTAGGTTTTTTAACGAAATTATGCCAATTATATAACCAGAATGTTGATTGAAATAACATTCTTCAATAGATTGAAAATATTTTTTAAACTCAGGACTATTTGCTAGTTTATGTCTCAAAAAAACTTTAAGAAGTGTATTTTCATCATCAGAAAATGCTTCAAAAGCATTTAATTTCTTATACTCATATCGGTAATTGTAACTCAATGCAGAAATGTCGGAAAGCACAGCAGAGGCTGTTGGGTAGGCACCAGCACCTTTACCAACAAAAAATTGAAGATCTGAGAAACTAGTTTTTGTAATTACTCCATTAAAAACGTCATCAACTGAATACAGCTTATTATCTCTATCAATAAATTTGGGTAGAACAAAACATGAAACATTACCTTCAGGAGTTTTATATGCCTGAACTACTAATTTTATTTTCATATCTTTTTCACGAGCATAGTTCAATTCTAATTCACCAATGTTATCAATCCCTATATTGAAAATGTCTATTGGTTTTGCAACTATACCGAAAGCATGAGCAATTAAAATCAGTAATTTATACTTAGCATCAAACCCTCCTGTATCAAGAGATGGATCACTTTCAGCATATCCTTTTTGTTGAGCTTCTTTTAGTGCCACAGGATAAGATAAATTTTCAGAAAATGTTTTTGAAAGAATATAATTAGTTGAGCCGTTTACAATTCCTTCAATTGATTCCAATAAATCATTATCATAATATTCTTCCAAATTACGAATGATAGGAATGCTTGCACAACAAGCAGCTTCATATAATAACGGAACTTTAAACCGTTTTTGTAAATCTAACAATTCGACAAAATGTTCAGCAATCATTTTTTTGTTAGCTGTTACTACTGCTTTGCGGTTGCGTAAAGCAGTAAATACAATTTCAAATGCATCATCAGCATCATCAATTAACTCAACCACAACGTTTATCTCAGGATCATTGAGTATTTTATCTTTGTCATAATTAAAATGTTCTTCTGAAAGTTGTCTTTGTTTGTTTTTATTTTTTACACAAATGGTTTTAATTTTTGCTTTTAGACCGGGCGTTTTCTCTAATACTTCGTATAAACCGTAGCCTACACACCCGAAACCAAATAATCCAATTATTAACTTATTTCTTGTCATTTTTATATTTATTTAAGCTGAATGAGATAATTTTGTTTTCAAAGAATGGAATACTGCATTTAAGTCTTGTATTAAATCTTCTACATTTTCTAAACCGATTGATAAACGAATCAAACTGTCTGTAACGCCTGATTTATGGCGGGTTTCAGTTGGTATAGATTTATGTGTCATTTCGCAGGGAAGGCAAATTAAACTTTTTACACCGCCTAAGCTTTCTGCTAATTTGAAAAATTTTGTTGATGAAACAATTTGGGTTGCAAATTCTTTATCATCAATATTTAAATCAAAAGATACTACTCCACCAAAATATTTTTGCTGTTGATTTGCAATAGAATGGTTGAGATGACTTTTAAGTCCAGGATAATATACATTTTTTACTAAGTCTTGTGTAGTAAGAAATTCCGCAATAGATTGTGCATTTTCAGAATGTTGTCGTACACGAAGTGAAAGGGTTTCAATGCCACGAATCACTAACCAACTGTCAAATGGAGAAAGTATTGCACCTGATGCATTTTGAATAAATTTTATTTGCTCTCCTAATTCAGTTGTTTTGGTTACAACTAAACCTGCAATTAAATCACTATGACCAGCCAGATATTTTGTTGCGCTATGAATAACAATGTCAGCACCTAACTCAATAGGTTTTTGTGAAACTGGAGAAGCAAATGTATTGTCAACACAAAGCAAACAATTATTTGCCTTAGCAATTTTTGCAATAGTTGTAATGTCAGAAATTTTAAGCGTAGGATTGGTGGGACTTTCCAACCAAACCAATTTTGTTTTTGGTGTAATTGCTTCAGCAACATTCTTAGCATTCGTTGTATCTACATAAGTTACTTTGATGCCAAACTTTTCATAGATATGGGTAAACAATCGAAATGCACCTCCGTAAATATCATCAACGGCTACAATTTCATCACCAGATTTAAGCAACTTAACTACAGCATCAATCGCTGATAAACCGCTTGCAAAAGCATATCCATTACTACCGTTTTCTAATGTCGCAATTAGATTTTCCAAGACTTTTCGTGTTGGATTATTGCTTCGTGCATAATCAAACCCTTTGTTAATGCCAGGGGCTTGTTGTACAAAAGTTGAAGTTTGATAAATTGGTGTTGAGATTGCTCCTGTTAGTACGTCAACAGGAATACTGTGCAGAATTTTTGTTTCTTCTTTCATTTTTTTGAGTTGTTAATTGTTAAACATTAATTTTAAAGTTCATTACAATTAACTTATTCAAAAAGAGCTTGAAAGAAACGACATTCGAAAGAGCTTAAAATAAAAAAGCTCTTCCGACTGGTCAGAAGAGCTTAAAATATATATAATCCCTTTGCATTGGGATATTATTAATAGCTTGTTTCTAACTTATCTGTCCCAACATTTCTGTTGAGTTGAATTTGGCACCTTCCTACAATTAAGTAGGGGTTGTCAAGACATCATTGGGTCAATTCCCTCAGTCTTTCTGGATAAGATATAATTATAAAGAACGAGCCACGAAGATAATGGAACATTTCTATATAAACAAATAATTTTTGAAAATTTTTTTAAGTTTTTAGAAATGGTTTCTAAAAAAGCATTGATGATGGACTCTTTTGTACGTTCCAAATTCCCAAAAATTTAACTCTGCAAATACTTCAAAAACTGTTATATCAATAGAATTGATATCATTTAGATTTTCCTTTAACCACTTCTAAACCTATTTTGTTTAATGCAACTGTATGGCTAATGTAGGGGTTTTCTTGTAATTGCTCAAACTTTTGCACCATCATTTAATATAAGTTTTTACAATAGCCCCACCTTGCTTGCCTGCTGCTCAAATTAAGAATAAAATTTTTTCATTGTTGTCATATATGTTAATGTTGATTTATTGTAAGTTAAAGTGGTTAACCCTGGTTAGTTGTTTTAATCAAACCCGCTGTTATTGGTTGATTTTTTCTGTCATCAATGTATCGATTGATACAATGCAATTCTGTTTCCTTCTGTGTCTTGAAATTCTGCTACAAACCCTAATCCATTATCTGTTTTAGAGTAAAGAATTTGTCCACCATTTGACGTTACTAATTTCAATGTTTCATCAATATTATCTGACTTGAAGTAAATTACAACTCCATCCTTTGTAGGTTTATAAATTTCACCTTTTGCCAATGCACCAGAAATACCTGAGTTTTCATCAGAAAATGGAAATAATGCCATTTCATTATTATCAATGTTATCTTTGTCAAAGTCAAAGTTGAATACTTTTGTATAAAACTTTATGGCTCTGTTAATGTCGTTAACTGGAATTTCAAAGTAAACAACTGGGTTTGTTTTCGTTATCATATTGTCCTTTACAAGATTGGTTAATTTTTGGTTTTGAATTGTCTCTAAACAAAGCCAGAAGTTATATAAAAAGTCTAATCATAGTTGCTGAATATAAATTTCTAGTTTAGTTCATTCTATATCTTTTTTTTGTCAAGTTCTATGTTTCTTAAAATAACTGCTAACGGCTTCTATCATTGCGAAGATGTGGAATTATAAGCAAAGCAAAATGTATATTAGAATTCCAACCTTCAAATCTTGCACTTCAGCACTACTTTTAGAAAAGTATTGTAAATGTAAGTATTATTTCTTAATTGTTATATCAGGTATTTGAAATTGACCAACTAAATTTACTAAGTCAAATCTGTGTTCTTTCAGTTTTGCCAAAAAATTATCAATGTCCTTTCCATAAGCTCTTTCACTTATACCAAAAAGCAAAATACATTTTAGACCATTCTTTTCTTTAATTGATTTATAGCGATAAACATTTCTTTCAACTATGCTTAAATATTTTCCATCATGTGTATTTACACTTAAAAGAAAGTCAAGAATAACTTCTCCATCTTTTTCGAATGCTTCATAATTAACAACAGGATTAGTTTTTTTAATTTTTTTTAGTTCTGCGACTTTTTTGGAAATAACATCTTTTAGTTTTATCTTTCCTGTTAATGTTTCAAGTAAAACAAGTTTCTTGAATTTTTCAATTGTGTCGCCTTGTTCTAAATATTCTTGCTTATAATAATTGTCTGCTGGATGCGATGTCCAAAATAAATTAAAAGCAACATTGTCAAATATTATTGCGTTTTCATTTCCCAAATAATCTGTTGGTTTATTTTCTTGTCCAAAAATTGATGTTGAAATTGAATGTGTTAAAAGAAATATTGAAATTAATTTGATGAGATTCATTTGTTGAAAGTTATTTGTTTGTAATTAACTGTTCTTTAAAATTTCCACTATTATTTGGCAGTAACAAAAAGTTTACGGATTTCACTGCACTATTTTAAATTTTTAATAAACGGTTGTATTGCACTTTCAAACTTTGGAAGATAGAATAAAAAAAAGTCATTCATTTTTTGCCAGTATGTTTCATTAAACAAATTAACGCCTTGCAATTCAATTTTTATTCTGCTCATTTTATTGTCTGGCAACTCTTCCCAAACTAATGTATTCCCGAAAGCTTGTTCAATAGGTTCTTTGTTTTTCAGTAGTTTTTTGAAATACAATTTATTTTTCTCCTTGCTTGAACTAGAAATTGTTAATTCAATTCTAACGTATGTTTTTGTTATGATAAGCGTATATGAAACACCACCAATGCCCGCTCCAGTTCCTAACCAATGGTCTTTTGTCGGGTTTACATTTGTAAATAAATTAGTATGACTTAAATGAGGTAAGATTTGTTGCCAATACTTTTTTCTGATTCCAAAACGATTCGGTTCTGTTTCATTGTCTGAACTTGATAAATATTTGATTAATAATTCATCTTCCATTTCAAACAATGAAAGCAATTTTTTCAAAATGGCGAATTTAGAATTGCTGTCTAAATTTGATTCTATATACCAACCATTAATTACTTCTTGCGATGCTCTGAAATCAGAAGCATTTCTCGTTATTTTAAAAACATCTTGATTGCTTAATAATAATTGAGAGTTCTTTTTGTAAAGCTTTCTAATTACATAAAAATACATTTGAGCAACTGTATCTTTTTCAACTTTTGTGTTTTCAAAAATAAAGTATTCTAGTTTTTTACTTGTTGGACTTTCAGCATCAAAAATATTTTGCTCAATTTTAACAAAAGCCCTTTTAACTGAAACTAAATATGTAATTGGGTGAATATTAAGTAGTTCATTTAAATTATTTTAATTTGCTACAACTTCTACTTTCATACTGTTTACTAAATTAAATGTTTGTCTTAAATTTTAAAATTGAAATTTGGCAATTTTAAGTTAATAACATAAATAATCTTTATTCCAATACAAACTCAAGATTTTTCATATATCCACAAAAGTAAAATTTTGAATTAAACAAGTATAATTGTATAAAATTAACACTCAACAAAGTACATATCAACTTCACCTTTACCTTTTGCTGTTATCTTACCACGGTAAACGCAATTGAAGTCAGACTTTACTAATTCGTAAGTATTACCAGATATATTAATTTTCCCGGCTTCACTATTTGATTCCATTCTGCTGGCAGTATTAACAGTATCTCCCCATATATCATAAGCATATTTTTTAACCCCAACAATACCCGCAACAACAGGTCCAGAATTAATACCAATACGAATCTGAAACTTACCATTACTGCTATTAACAAAGTCTCTAATTTCAAAGGCAGCTTTAACAACCTTATAAGCATGATCATTGTTTTCAATAGGCAGACCACAAACAGCCAAATAAGCATCACCAATAGTTTTAATTTTTTCTAGACCATTTTTTTCAATTATGGCATCAAAAGCTGTAAAATTTTTGTGAATTTCAGCAACTAAATCTATAGGAGAGAGCTGTTCGCTGATTCCAGTAAAGTTGACAAAATCAGTAAAGAGAACAGTAGAGTTATTATATTGTTTGGCAATAGAATTACCTGTAAGTTTCAATTCATTAGCTACTTCTTCAGGAAGAATATTAAGCAATAATTGTTCATTAAGTTCTTTCTCAATAACAACTTTTGCTTTTTCATCTTTAACTTTATTACGTTGACGGAAAACAACTCCTAAAAAAATCAAAGCCACAAGTAGCCCACCAACAATAGTGTTTCGAATATTTCTTTGAACAATGTCTTTTTTATCTTGTTCTGCTTTTGTTGTTAATTCTTTTTTATCGAACTCAGATTGCATTTGATTTTGAACAATTTTTTTTGAGTTCTCAACATTTAGCAAACTATCATTGTAAAGAATAAAAAGTTTGCGGCGCATGAAAGCATCTTTCCAATTGTTGGAAGCACTGTCTAATTCTGACAAAGAGAGATAACTAGATTTAATATTTTCTTTGTTTCCAGATTTCAATGAAAGTGATAGAGCCTCATTTAAGTATTTTTTTGCTTCTGAAAAATTATGAAGTTTAGTAAATAAAGACCCAATCTTAATGTTGCATTTAGAATTTTCAGAATTTTCATTATCTACTTTTAAAATCTTTAAAGCAGCTAAATAATTTTTTAGGGCTTCCGGATATTTTTTAATGAATTAAATACATTCCCAATGTTGATATAATTCATTGTAATTAAATTTTTATTATCTATCTCTTTACTATTTTCTAAAGCTGAATAATAATAATTTATGCTTTCAGAGTAATTACCTTGTTTTTCATAAACAAGACCGATATTTCCTAATGAATATGATATAGCCTCTTTGTCTTTGATTTTTTTACTTATTTGTAAAGCAGAATCACAAATTTTAAGTGCCTGGTTAAAATTTTGTTGCTTCGAATAAACAAGTCCCAAGTTACTATAAGCTATAATAATTGATAACTGATCTCCTATTTCTTTGCTAATTTTAAGACAAATTAAGTAATTTTTAATAGCATCTTTGTAGTTCATTAGAAATTCGTAAATTTCAGCGATGTTTCGGTAATTCATCACTTGCCATTTTTTATTACCTATTTCTTCATTTAATTTTATAGCATCAAAATAGTTTTTTATAGCTTCTGGGTAATTGCCTTGCCTATAATACACAGTTCCAATATTGTTGATGACACTAGCAATTCCTCTTTTATCCCCAAGATTTTTTCTTATTTGTAATGAATTAAAATAAGATTCTAAACTACTTTTCAAATTTCCTTGTAAGCCATAAATATTTCCAAGAAGATTGAAATATGTACCTAAACCTTCTTTAAAACCAATTACCTTAGAAATATAAAAAGCATCATCAGCATATACCTTTGCTTTTGAAATTTCACCATTTTCAGTAAATTCATGACTTAAAAGGTTCAAAATTCTAATCTTTATTGTATCTCTTTTATCAAAGCCAGTTTTATGCGAATCAGAATTCTTCTTATTGTAATTATTTAACTCCAGTTGAAGGGAATCAATGAGAGGTTTACCAGATTTTTGGGCATAAATATTAAATGAAAACCCAACAATTAAGAATAGACTAAATAATATTGTGAATATTTTCATTGATTGAATTAATTATTAAATTTCACTGAATAATTACTAGTTTATTTTATGAGTTTTCAAGTTAAAAAAATAAAGGAAATTAATCTCAAAGTATTTTATTCTTAAATAAATATAGAGATTAGGAGAATAGATTATCAAATGAAAGTTAACATAATTTAATTAAAATTGTATATTTAAAATTTATTTTTAAATAATTTAAAGCCTGTTTAGAATAATTAATTTTTCAATCATATTTAACTTAAATTAGATTACAGATAACTTAAGATTGTAAATTATTCTTTTTATCTCAAAGTTTAAAATAAAAATTTTTCTTTAATTTTTAAAGGTTTAAATAATACATATTTAATAAATGCAACTAAGTTCCCATATTACTAAAAAACTCTTTCTATTATTTTTAAAATTTATGATATTAGTTGCCAAACCGTTAAAAATAAAATAATGTAAGGGTAGAACACAATACCAATACATTCTTCCTAAAAGCCCTTTAGGTCTGAATGTAGCTTTTTGTTGTAAGTAAAATTTATTATCTTTATTCACAATAAGAAACTCTAACCATGCTTCTCCGGGTAATTTCATTTCAGCATACAGAAGCAATCTTTTGTTACTTTTATCAGCAACTAAAACACGCCTTTATCAAAAGCCCTTTTAACTGAAACTAAATATGTAATTGGGTGAATATTAAGTAGTTCATTTAAATTATTTTAATTTGCTACAACTTCTACTTTCATACTGTTTACTAAATTAAATGTTTGTCTTAAATTTTAAAATTGAAATTTGGCAATTTTAAGTTAATAACATAAATAATCTTTATTCCAATACAAACTCAAGATTTTTCATATATCCACAAAAGTAAAATTTTGAATTAAACAAGTATAATTGTATAAAATTAACACTCAACAAAGTACATATCAACTTCACCTTTACCTTTTGCTGTTATCTTACCACGGTAAACGCAATTGAAGTCAGACTTTACTAATTCGTAAGTATTACCAGATATATTAATTTTCCCGGCTTCACTATTTGATTCCATTCTGCTGGCAGTATTAACAGTATCTCCCCATATATCATAAGCATATTTTTTAACCCCAACAATACCCGCAACAACAGGTCCAGAATTAATACCAATACGAATCTGAAACTTACCATTACTGCTATTAACAAAGTCTCTAATTTCAAAGGCAGCTTTAACAACCTTATAAGCATGATCATTGTTTTCAATAGGCAGACCACAAACAGCCAAATAAGCATCACCAATAGTTTTAATTTTTTCTAGACCATTTTTTTCAATTATGGCATCAAAAGCTGTAAAATTTTTGTGAATTTCAGCAACTAAATCTATAGGAGAGAGCTGTTCGCTGATTCCAGTAAAGTTGACAAAATCAGTAAAGAGAACAGTAGAGTTATTATATTGTTTGGCAATAGAATTACCTGTAAGTTTCAATTCATTAGCTACTTCTTCAGGAAGTATATTAAGCAATAATTGTTCATTAAGTTCTTTCTCAATAACAACTTTTGCTTTTTCATCTTTAACTTTATTACGTTGACGGAAAACAACTCCTAAAAAAATCAAAGCCACAAGTAGCCCACCAACAATAGTGTTTCGAATATTTCTTTGAACAATGTCTTTTTTATCCTGTTCTGCTTTTGTTGTTAATTCTTTTTTATCGAACTCAGATTGCATTTGATTTTGAACAATTTTTTTTGAGTTCTCAACATTTAACAAACTATCATTGTAAAGATTAAAAAGTTTGCGGCGCATGAAAGCATCTTTCCAATTGTTGGAAGCACTGTCTAATTCTGACAAAGAGAGATAACTAGATTTAATATTTTCTTTGTTTCCAGATTTCAATGAAAGTGATAGAGCCTCATTTAAGTATTTTTTTGCTTCTGAAAAATTATGAAGTTTAGTAAATAAAGACCCAATCTTAATGTTGCATTTAGAATTTTCAGAATTTTCATTATCTACTTTTAAAATCTTTAAAGCAGCTAAATAATTTTTTAGGGCTTCCGGATATTTTTTTAATGAATTAAATACATTCCCAATGTTGATATAATTCATTGTAATTAAATTTTTATTATCTATCTCTTTACTATTTTCTAAAGCTGAATAATAATAATTTATGCTTTCAGAGTAATTACCTTGTTTTTCATAAACAAGACCGATACTTTGTAATGAATATGATATAAATTCTTTGTCTTTGATTTTTTTACTAATTTGTAAAGCAGAATCACAAATTTTAAGTGCCTGGTTAAAATTTTGTTGCTTCGAATAAACAAGTCCCAAGTTACTATAAGCTCTAATAATTGAAAACTGATCTCCTATTTCTTTGCTAATTTTAAGACTAATAAAGAAATTTTTAATAGCATCTTTGTAGTTCATTAGAAATTCGTAAATTTCAGCGATGTTTTGGTAATTAATCACTTGCCATTCTTTATTACCTATTTCTTCATTTAATTTTATAGCATCAAAATAGTTATTTATAGCTTCTGGGTAATTGCCTTGCCTATAATACACAGTTCCAATATTGTTGATGACACCAGCAATTCCTCTTTTATCTCCAAGATTTTTTCTTATTTGTAATGAATTAAAATAAGATTCTAAACTACTTTTATAATTTCCTTGTAAGCTATAAATATTTCCAAGAAGATTGAAATATGTACCTAAACCTTCTTTAAAACCAATTACCTTAGAAATATAAAAAGCATCATCAGCATATACCTTTGCTTTTGAATATTCACCATTTTCAGTAATTTCCCAACTTAATCTGTTCAAAATTCTAACCTTTATTGTATCTCTTTTATCAAAGCCAGTTTTATGCGAATCAGAGTTCTTCTTATTGTAATTATTTAACTCCACTTGAAGGGAATCAATGAGAGGTTTACCAGATTTTTGGGCATAAATATTAAATGAAAACCCAACAATTAAGAATAGACTAAATAATATTGTGAATATTTTCATTGATTGAATTAATTATTAAATTTCACTGAATAATTACTAGTTTATTTTATGAGTTTTCAAGTTAAAAAAATAATGGAAATTAATCTCAAAGTATTTTATTCTTAAATAAATATAGAGATTAGAAGAATAGAATATCAAATGAAAGTTAACATAATTTAATTAAAATTGTATATTTAAAATTTATTTTTAAATAAATTAAAGCATGTTTAGAATAATTAATTTTTCAATCATATTTAACTTAAATTAGATTACAGATAACTTTAGATTGTAAATTATTCTTTTTATCTCAAAGTTTAAAATAAAAATTTTTCTTTAATTTTTAAAGGTTTAAATAATACATATTTAATAAATGCAACTAAGTTCCCATATTACTAAAAACTCTTTCTATTATTTTTAAAATTTATGATATTAGTTGCCAAACCGTTAAAAATAAAATAATGTAAGGGTAGTACACAATACCAATACATTCTTCCTAAAAGCCCTTTAGGTCTGAATGTAGCTTTTTGTTGTAAGTAAGATTTATTATCTTTATTCACAATAAGAAACTCTAACCATGCTTCTCCGGGTAATTTCATTTCAGCATATAGAAGCAATCTTTTGTTACTTTTATCAGCAACTAAAACACGCCAAAAATCTAGGGTATCACCAGTATGAATTTCAGTTTCACTTGTTCTTCCTCGTCTTAAGCCAACACCACCAAAAAGTTTATCAATAAACCCTCTAACCATCCATAGCCAATTGGCATAATACCAACCACGTTCTCCACCGATAGCCCAAATATTGTTAACAACATCATTCACATCATTTAAAATAATTTTGGTTCTTTCATCAATAAAGCATCCATGTGAAGGGACGTTAATGTGAGTTAATAGGGTTGAATCAACAGTGCTGGATGCAAGTGAATCTTTCCAACTTGAGACGACATTATTTTGCTCAATTTTATCAAAAGCCCTTTTAACTGAATCTAAATATGTAATTGGGTGAATATTAAGTAGTTCATTTAAATTATTTTTATTTGCTACAACTTCTACTTTCATACTGTTTACTAAATTAACAGCAAGTTTATAAGAAATGCTAGTAACAAAGTAAAGCCAATAGGATGAAATACGTGGAGTCATAACTGGTATAGTTAAAATATATCTTTTTAATCCACGAACTTCTGCAAATTGCAATAACATCTGTTTGTAAGTTAAAACATCTGGACCACCAATATCATAAGATTTGTTTAAGGTTTCTTGTTTCAATAAAACACCTGTCAAGTATTCCAGTACGTTTTTAATTGCAATAGGTTGAATTTTTGTATTAAGCCATTTAGGGGTAATCATAATTGGCAGTTTTTCTACTAAATCTCGGATAATTTCGAATGAAGAACTTCCAGAACCTACAATAATTCCTGCATTTAATGAAGTAACTGGGATATTTGATGATTGTAAAATTTCTAATACATTTTTCCTTGAAGCTAAATGCTTGGAAAGTATCTTTTCATTTGTAATACCACCTAAATAAATAATTTGTTTTGCTTGAGTTTGTTTTATAAAATTCACAAAATTATGAGCCGAAACATCTTCTAACTTATCAAAGGTTGTACTATTATCACTCATTGAATGAATAAGATAATATACAACATCAATATCCAAAAGACATGGATTAAATACATTTTCTTTTAAAAAATCTAATTCTATAATCGATATATTATCATTTTTAAAAACCTCAGAATTATGAAATCGATTTTTATCTCTGACACAACAAATTACTTCATGACCTTGATTTAATAACATTGGCAACAATCTTTTGCCTATATAACCATTTGCACCTGTTAAAAGTATTTTCATTAAAATATAAATATGTTATAGTGAGAATTTTAGAAATAACTTTAAATTTTCAAACTCCCCATTCCTCCGTCTGCCCCAATAATTTGTCCAGTAATCCAACTACTATTATCATTTATTAGAAAAGAAACTAAATGAGCAATTTCTTGTGCAGTTCCAATTCGTTGCAATGGGTGACGTTTGCTAGAGGCTTCTCTTTTTTCAATTGTATTTAAAAGAGAACTTGTTAAAGGTGTATCAATCAAGGATGGTGCAATAACATTTACTCTAATCTTAAATGAAGCTAATTCGGCTGCTAGACTTAATGCTAACCCCTCTATTGCAGCTTTAGAAGTAGATATTGATGAATGATAGGGTAATCCAATTTTAGCTGCTACTGAGCTGAATAAAACAATACTTGCTCCATTTGCTTTTTTTAAATTTGGTAATGCTTTTTGTATTATTGAAACAGCACCAAGTACATTTTGGTTGAAGTCTTTTAGAAAATCCTGTATGCTTAGCCTATTAAAGGGCTTTAGATTTATTGAACCAGGACAATAAATCAAGGCATCTATTTGTTCTGGCAAGTCAATTAGTATATCTAAACTATCCTTGGTAATATCCAACTTATAAAAATGAGTATTCAAATCTTCTAATTCAACAGTAGAATTTCGAGAAATTGTTACCAGATTATTCCCATTATTTAACAGTTGTGCTGTTTTCAGTCCGATACCTTTTCCAGCACCAACAATTATTATATTTTTCAATTGTTTATAATATTATTAGTTCATAATATAGCTATGACTAAATTCTCATAGTTTAAGTTATAAAACTAGTTATAACTTTACTTCTATTAAAGCAAAAAAATTGGATGTGTCATTGAGTAAGAAATACATACTCATAATGATTACAATTTATTTTTTTGTTCATAATTTTCAATTATATTACCAAAGCATCCAATCTCAAAATCTGTCAAAAAAATAATGAATCACAAAATTCCTTGTTGATATAATTGATAAAGTCGTAGATGTAGCAGAATTAGTTGAGTTCAAACCTATTGGTGGTTTAATAAACCAATTTACTGAGTATATAATTGGGATTGTATTAAATCAATATCAGATTACTGGATAGGGTTGTAAATTTAGTTTTGAATCAGAATAGGCTTGCTGTAATTGTAAAAATAACTTACTATTTAATTTTATGACATTTGATTTGCAAACTTTGCATTCATATTATCAATGATAAAGATCTGTTCCAATTAATTAGTAATTACTCTTGGTCTTACTTTATAATTTGTAACTCTTTAGTTATTTCTAACCAAAATATTTGTGGACTACAGATTTGTTAATGTGCAAGTTTCATAGGATTTAAACCACAATCAACCTAATTGAAATTTTTACACTAAAGAATAATAAATATAAAATAACAATAATTACTTTTATTCTCAAAAACCTATTTTGCAAACCATATAACATCAATCTTTTAAGTTGAATGACACAAATTTGTAAGTATAATCTTTAATCAAATTTCTTACAGACTTAAACTCTTCTAAAATTTCTGATTCAGTTCCAATAAATTTGGCAGGATCTGGAAAGTTGTAATGAAATTTTTTAGCATTTGAAGGGAAGAAAGGGCAGTGTTCTTTTGCGTTGTCACATACAGTTATTACAAAGTCAAAATCAATATTATTATATTCATCAAAATTGTTAGATGTTTGATTAGAAATGTCAATTCCATCTTCTTTCATTGTAGCAATGGCTTTTGGATTTACTCCATGAGTTTCAATACCTGCACTAAAAATTTCAGCCGTGCCTTCGGCAAATTTTCTTAGATAACCTTCAGCAATTTGGCTTCTACAGCTGTTACCAGTACAGAGAACTAATACCTTTTTCATTACATTTTAAATTGGAAAAAATTGATAATTACATAGAATTTAGAGCAAATTATTAATAAAATATATTTATCAAAAAAATTGAAACCTATACCATAATGGGTTAAAAGTTTTAAATTATTAGAATTGTTTTAAATTAACAACAACCACCTCCTGGAGTACAACAAGAAGTTTCATTTTCTAACTTTGAAAAAATAATTTTCTCCTTAGCAGGTGTAACACCACAATTGTCCTTAGCCAAACAGTCGGTTTGTTTTGCAACTAACACAAAATTATTGTTTTTAAAAGCTAAATTGTATTTCCCAATTGTTTCTGATTGGTATTCAACTTCAATTTCAATATCTCCAATTCCTAATTTCTGTTCAGACAAAGAAATAATGTTTAATAGCTTCTTAGGTTTTAGCCTATGGTCAGTATCGCTTGCATTCCAAAGTTGAAAGTTTGCAACTTTTTCCAAACGTTCAGTTCCGCCACAATCTATGAAATGTTTAGTGATTAGCCCAACTTCTGTTACATGAAAATGCTCTGGAACATAGTCTCCAGCAGGAAGTTGGAAGTTAACTGTATCTAAAGTCTCAAGATGTTTTTTGATTTCTGATATTTTCATGTTTATATAATTAGAGTTAACAACAATTTGATTTTTTCTTTTCAATTTTGGTCGAAATTTTTGTGAAATAATTTTTTAAAATATCTAATGCAGTTTCGTCTATGCAATAACAAATTGAATTTCCTTCAACATTACCTTTTATAAATCCTGCATTTTTGAGCTCTTTTAGATGTTGAGAAATTGTTGGCTGAGCCAAAGGCAATTCATATACAATGTCACTACAAATGCAAGTATTCACTTTCAATAAATAATCCATTATTGCAATTCTTGCAGGGTGGCCTAATGCTTTCGCTAGTATCGCCAGCTTATTTTGTCTAACTGTAAAGTTCTCTGTTTTGGTAGCTCCCATTATCTTTTTTAATTATATCATTGCAATAATACGATAAAGATTTAAAATAAACAACTTATTCCTAAAATAGTTTAGTGTTATTTATGATTTTGTATTTATAAAGTGTTTTAACTGTGTGATAACTTAAATGATTATATTTACTTCAACTTATTTTGTGCTATAGATATAAATATATTTCCAGTAAAATATCAATTTAATGTTTTCATTTGAGTAGAAAATTGTAAACATATATTCCTTTATTTCTATTAGAAAATAATATTAAAAGACTTTATAAATCCAACTGAATTATTCTAATTGTTGTAATTAAATAAAGAAATCAAAACCTATTTAGGACTTTATGGAAAATTGTTTTTTGGGTAGCTTTAGGAGTTTGCCTTTGTTTCGGTGATTTCGACAAGCTCAATCACCGAAATAGCTGGAACAGGTGAAATAGAATATGCTGTGATTAAGAGAAGTTCAATCACCGAAACAGTTGAAATAGCAAAAAAAGCATTAGTATGAGCAAGAAGGAATCATTAATATGATAATGAAGAAGCTAGTTGGTTGAGCTTGTCGAAACCAACTTGGTTACAATTTTATCATCAACTCATAAAGGGTATTTAGTTTTGCATTAAGATAAAAAACAATTTAGATAAATTTTTCAAATTCATTTATTTATTCACTTTTTCGGAACTCGTTAACATTTTTACAGAAAATCCACCAATAATTAACATAACAGTTCCCATTATTACCCATAACCAAATTTTATTTTTAAACAATGGTTCTATCTTACTCTCTGAGAAATTAGAGGTATTTTCTTCATTACCTAAAGATAATTCTTTAAGAAGACTTGGAATTTTATCTTGAAAGTTTTGAATATCATAATTTGATTCAGGAGCATTATTATTACCATAATACAAGAAATAATTACCTGGTTTAGTTATCCTAACTTGAAGTTCATAGGTGTGCCCCTTTACAATTGATCCAGATATTGATAGTGGTTCATTGTTTCCATTCTCAATTGTTAATCTTAAGTTATCTGTTACAACATCTCCAATCAAAAATCCATTTGTATCAATAGAACTTAAAACTCCATTATGAAGAACCGTATAATTTTTTATCCAACCTTTTTCAAGTTTGGTGCTATCAGAAAGATAATCAATAGTAATATTCCTATAGAAATCAAATTTATTATTTACGTTAATTTTTATAAAGGCAATAGAAACTTTATTAGCTAACTGTATATCAACAGTAGTATTCTTTTTACTTAAATCATTACTTGTTATAGTTTTAATGTTAGGGTACAATCTGTAATTATGAATTTGCTTCTGTTCAATTGTGATATCTGCAGATGTTAAAATTGGCTTGGTCTTTGATGGAATAGTTAACTTAAAAAATTTGTACTTTGAATCAGGAAAATGTAATGTTGTAAATGAATAATCTGTCATAGAATTTTTTATTGAAACAATTCTATAACTATCTAATATGCTAAACCATTGTTGTTGATTTTGGCTGCCTTCAAGTGACAAAAGTCTATCAAAATTACTTTCATCGAAATGGAGATTTATACAATTTATTTCAGTTTCAGTGATAAATGAGAAAGTATAACAATATCCTTTATCATTATGAGATTCATTAATTATCTTAAATGGTAGGCTTTTAGAAACTGAACCTTCAGCGTTTTTAGTTAATAAATACGGGGCTTCTATTGTATCTCCATTAGCAGAAAAACCAATTATTCTTAAATCAGAAAAATCAGATGAAATTTTAGAATACATGTCATCTGAGATAATAATTTTATGCCAAGTATCAGTAATTCCAGTTACTTCACGTCTAAAATTGTATCCTTTAGTTTGAGCTATATTATTTGAAATGTTAATCAAAAATATAATTGATAAGTAGAAAAATAATCTAGAATTAATTGTCATAATTTTTCGATAAAGATAAATAAAAAAAAGTGAGTAATTTTAAAATGGAAAATATAAAACTATTTAAGAACATAAAATTATAGAAAATCATAATTTTGTGTTTTGATAATAGTTTTTCAAAAAATATATTTAAAGCTAATTTTTTAATATGATTAACCCAAAACAGAATTTTAAGTTTACAAATAACAGGTTTTACCTTATAAGTTGGGGGATTTTTTTTAATGTGATAATATGTATATCACAAACAACTCAACAACCATTCAAATATTTCTCTCTTGAAAACGGGCTTGATGTTATGGTTGTTGAAAATCATCTTGTACCAGTAGCTACAATTATGCTTGCTGTAAGGAATGGTTCATTCACTGAAGGTCCTGAATATGCAGGTTTATCTCATTTATATGAGCATATGTTTTTTAAGGGAAATGATAAATATTCTACAGCACAAAAATTTGGTCAAGCTTTAAGCAATATGGGGGCTTTGTACAATGCTGTTACACGTGAAGAAGTTGTATACTATTATTTTTCACTTCCTGCAGAAAACATTGAGCGAGGTATGGAAACAATGTCAAACACAGTTCAAACACCATTGTTTGATCAAGGCGAACTCTCGCAAGAAATTGAAGTAGTCTTGGGTGAATTCGATAGACATGAATCAAATCCATTTTTCCCATTTAATAGAGTTATGGATTCTGTAATGTGGGGTGATTGTGTAACTCGAAAACAAGCATTGGGTCAGCGACCTGTAATCAAATCTGCAACAACTCAGAAGATGAAAAATATTCAAAAAAAATATTATATTCCAAACAATTCATTATTAGTTGTTGGAGGTGATATTGATTCAGCAACAATCTCTAATTATGTAAACAAATATTTTAACTCTTGGAAAAGAGGACCAAATCCATTTGAGAAAAATATTCCTCCACGTGCAAAGCCAATAAAAGAAAATAAATTAATTACAGTTGAAGCTCCAGTAACCGAAGCACTAGTGAATTATCAATGGCATGGGCCATCGATAGGAATTGATAATGCTGCAACATATGCAGCTGATGTGTTTATATTTATTCTACAACAACCAAATTCAAGATTCCAAAGAAAATTAGTTGAATCTGGAATTGCTCAATCAGCAGGGATAAGCTATTATACCCAAAGATATGTAGGTCCAATAGCAGTTCAAATGTCAACAAGTCCAGAAAAAATAGTTACAGCTAATAAAATATTATGGGATGAAATTCAAGCATTTGATTCGCCAGATTACTTTACAGATGAAGAGTTAGAAATTTCTAAATCTACATTACAGCATAGAGAGATTTTTGAGAGAGAAGAAACCTCCGATTGGTTAAGTACACCATCATTTTGGTGGAGTACTACTGGAATAGAATATTATAAAGGTTATTTAGATAATCTTGGCAAGGTAAAGAGAGAAGACATTCAGAAATATATTCGAGATTATATAAAAGGCAAAAATTATATTCTAGGAATTTCTACAAATGCACAAGCTTTGCAAAAACTAAATTTAAAACAAGAGATTATAGTTAAATAAATATTTAAAGTTGAACTAAAAAGCAAAGTTTTTTTAATAGATTTTATTTGAATAGTACCATAATTTATATGAGAAGTAGATTTGCAATTTTAATTTTTGTGATAAATATATTTTTATTTTCATGTAAAACTGAAGAGAAAAATACTACAGATAATCAACCGTTAATACCAATATCTGAAATCGATACAACTGGGGCTAACACATCGGAATTATCTGATATAGATTCAAATCTTATAAATTCATCATTTATAAAAGATGAGCTTAAAAGGATAAAAGTTGGAATTTCCAATAAAATCCCAATAATACTTCGTACTGATGTGAATGAGAATTTGGATAGAGCTCAGAAAATTGCAATTTTAGATTCTTCTTTTCAACAATACTTATTTGAATCTAATACAAAAAAAGCTATTAGAAATGAGATTTTTGGAATTTATCCAGCAAGGCAAAGTGATTATAATATTCAAACATCAGGTCTTTGTTCAGATGGAAGTTGTTATAGAGTAGAAATGTATAATTATGGATTAAATACAACAACTGTTGCATTAGTAAGTCTTACAGCTAATAAAGTAATAAGTTCATATTTGTTGCCTTATACTCAGCCAGATATTTCTCCAATTTTAAAACAATTAGCTCTTAAAATAGCAGTAGAATCTAGTTTAGTGCAAAAGGCTTTAGGTTATAAAGCAGATCAAAAAGATGCAATAATGAGTGATACAAAAACTGCATTAAATAAAACAAAATGTGAAAGATCGAGGCATTTGTGCGTTGCGCCTACTTTTGTAAAAGGAAATAAAGCATTGTGGGCAATTGTTGATTTGACTGATTTAAAATTAGTTGGAGTAAGATGGACAAATGTTGGGAACGTACCAATTGTAACTGAAAGAAAAATTCAGAATGAAAAGTTAACAGAATGTTATTGTAAAACTGTAAATAAATTAGTAAGAAATGGTTGGGATTTGGACTATATGTTAACAAGTTCTGATGGTTTAAGAATTTCAGATGTAAAGTATAATGGTAAAGTTGTTTTCCTAAATGCAAAATTAGTTGATTGGCATGTAAGCTATTCAAACACTGATGGCTTCGGTTATAGCGATGCTGTTGGATGCCCATATTTTAGTAATGCAGCAGTTGTAGCAATTGAATCACCCAAAATTAAAACATTATTGGAATCAGGAAAGGAAGTTGGGTTTACTTTGGAGCAATTCTTTTATAGTGAAGGTTGGCCTCAACCTTGTAATTATAATTATCTACAGAGGTTTGAATTCTATAATGATGGTAGAGTAAGAGTTTCATGTGCAAGCTTGGGGCGTGGCTGTGGAAACAATGGCACTTACCGTCCAGTTATGAGAATTGCACTCGCAGGTAATGACAATACTTTCTCTGAATGGAAGGAAAATAATTGGAGTATTTGGGATAAAGAAAAGTGGAACGAACAAAATCCTAAAACCCAATATACAACTGAAGGATATCAATACAAATATTCAGGAGTAAACGGAGGATTTTTTATTGAGCCAGGAAGGGGACAGTTTAATGATAAAGGACGCGGTGATAATGCATATACTTTTGTTACTTTATCTCATCCTGAAAAAGATGAAGGTGAATCAGATCTTGTAACTATTGGTCCTTGCTGTAATTCTGATTATCATCAAGGACCCGAGAAATTTATTGAACCTTCACCAGAAAATATTCAAAATAAAACTTTAGTATTATGGTATGTAGGTCAAATGAAAAATGATGATACAAAAGGGAGAGAATATTGTTGGGCAGAGGCTTTTATTGATGATAAGGGGATCTATTCAACTAAATCTTATCCATGTTTTATTGGTCCAATGTTTATTCCAATAAAATGATATGTTTGAATTGAGTTGATTTTATAAAATGAAAAAAAATATTTTTAATGAAAAAAAAATTAGCAATTCCGCCACAACTTCAAGTTTCAGAAGGAGGTGGAAGTTTTATGAATAATGCAAGGTTAGGTATGTATTTGTTTGTAGCAACTGAGTTTATGCTTTTTGCTGGAATAATCGCAGGTTACTTTATTTTACGTACTTCTAACAATAATTTCAAAGATTATAACCCATTGCCACTTGGATTTACACCATTCAATACAGTGTTATTGGTGTTAAGCAGTGTTTCTTTATTCATTGCTCAAAAATCTATTTCCAAAAATGATATTAACCTTTTTAAAATTGCTACATATACAACTTTTATACTAGGGCTAATATTCTTTGTACTTCAAATATTCGAATGGAAAGAGCTTCAATTAACTTCTTTTTATGCGACTGATAATAACAATAATGGAATGTTTTACCTTTTATCAGGACTTCATGGAGTGCATGTGTTTGGTGGGATTTTGATGCTTGCTCTTTTAACAATTAGAGTTTCTAGGAATTACTTCAATATTAAAAGGAAAAATTATGTTGCTGTCACAGGGATTTATTGGCATTTTGTAACTGCTTTATGGTTGCTTTTATTCTTAATACTTTTTGTAATATAAATAAATTAGAATTGGATTATATGAAAAATTATCTAACTATTTAAAATTAAAACATAAAGCAGATTGCTATTGCTTCTTTAATAATTCCACAGCGCTTCTACCCGCAATAAATCCGCTTGAAAAAGCAGCTTGAAGATTGTAACCACCAACTCTGCCAGCTAAATCTAATGCTTCACCGGCAAAAAATAATCCTGATATTTTTTTTGATTCCATAGTAATACGATTAATTTCATTCAAGTCAATTCCTCCAGCAGTAACTTCACCCCTTTCTAAATCAACTTCCTGAACTTCACCAATTTCCCATTTTTTTAACAATCTTAAAATATTGTCTCTTTGCAATTTTGTTGCAACAGAAATAATAGTTCCTAAGTTAATATCTCCAGATTCAAGCAAGTATGGGGCAATAGCATTTGGTACGAATCTTTCAATAAAAGTTTTTATATGAATTTTTCCATTGTTATTCTTTTGATTTGCCCATTCAATATTCAACTCATCAAATGACTTATCTGGAACTAAATCAGCATATATAAATAATTTTTCATTTAATTTATACTCGGAAATTAACTCTTTGCAATAGGCAACTGATCGGCTTATCTCTAATACTGAAGGTCCACTAATCCCTTTATGAGTAAGTAGAAAATCATCTCTCCAACTAATTGGAGTTTTTAATTTTAAGATTTTTTGTAATACAATTTTAGCTGGGTCTATGAAAAGTACTCCATCTCTAATAGAAACTCCTTGCCAGTTAGATGGTGGTTTTTTAATAAAGTAGATTGGTGCAAGAGCTGGTCTTACTTTCACAATTTTTAGTCCTAGTTCTTCTGCCCAATAAATTCCATCACCTGTTGTTCCAGTTTTACTATATGATTTTCCACCAGTAGTGACAATTACACATTCATAATTTTTAATTTTACCATTAATATTTATGCCAATTGTTTTATTGTTTTCAACTACCAATCCATTTACATAATTATTTGTTAATATATTTACCCTATTTTCAAACAGATAATTTTCAAAAGTTAAAAGTACATCTTCAGCATTATTACTTTTGGGAAAAACTCTTCCATTCGGTCTTGTAATGGTTTGAAGATTATTATTACTTAAAAAATTAATTACATCTTGAGGAGTTAATTCATTTAAAGCATATCTAAGAAATCTTGCTTCCATTGGAATGAAACCATCTTCAATTTCTTTTGGTGAAGCATTATGTGTAATATTACATTTACCCCCTCCAGAAATAAGAATTTTAATACCAATTCTTCTATTACGTTCATATAAATCAATCTGAATATTTGAATCTATACTATACTTTAGAACAGCTATAGCAGCATATATTCCTGCTGCTCCTCCACCAACGATTGCAATTTTTTTCAATTAAAAAATAGTGATTAATAATTTCAACATAAAGATAAAAAATTAATTTATCGTAATAATAGATTAAACATTTATCAAACTAAACTTGAAATTATTAAATGAAGATTAATCTAATAATAAAATTTTTCAACAATAATAATTCAGAAACTTTAACTTAGTTAAATTTGCATTTCAATAATCTATAAAAATGAACTTAATTGAACTAGGAATAATACTAATAAAAATTGTAGTTGTACTACATATCTTTTTGGTTGGTGCTGCATACGTTGTTCTACTAGAACGTAAAGTATCTGCTTGGATTCAAAACAGGGTGGGTCCAAATAGAACAGGTTGGAGAGGCTCATTGCAGTCCTTTGCTGATGTATTAAAACTAGTAATGAAAGAAGATATTGTGCCTAAAGCAGCTGAGTATAAATTCCACTTGTTAGCTCCAATTTTGTCAATAGCAGTTGCAATTTCGGCTTGGGCTTTAGTTCCATTTACAGCTCCATTTAAAGTTGGGGGGATGTTAATTGCAACAACAGTTGCACCAAATTTAAATGTAGGAATTTTAGTTCTTTTAGCTATGTCATCAATTGGTGTTTATGGAATAACATTAGCTGGTTGGTCTTCTGGGAATAAATATTCATTATTAGGTGGGCTTCGTTCATCAGCACAAATGATAAGTTATGAATTATCTTTGGGTCTTTCAATAATTGGTTTGGTTTTGGTTTGTGGTACTTTAGATATATCAAAAATAGTTACAGATCAGGGTGGATATTGGTTTGGTTTTATACCTAAATGGAATTTATTTTTACAACCATTCGGATTTATACTATTTTTAGTTTCAGCATTTGCTGAAACCAATAGAGCACCATTTGACTTGCCAGAAGCAGAGCCAGAGTTAGTTGGAGGTTTTCATACAGAGTATAGTGGACTTAAATTTGGTCTGTTTTTTTTAGCTGAGTATGGGAATGTTATATTAATGTCAGTTTTAATGTCAACTTTTTATTTTGGTGGATATAATGCCCCTTGGATTCAAGATTTAACTATTATAAAAGAAAGTGAAATTTTAAGACCACTAATACAATTTGGAGCACTTTTTGTTAAAACATTATTCTTTATTTTCTTTTTTGTTTGGGTTAGATGGTCTGTACCAAGATTTAGATATGATCAATTAATGGATTTAGGATGGAAAGTTATGTTACCATTAGCTGTTCTAAATGTTGTAGTAACTGCCATAATCTTGAATTTTATTTAGTATTTTTTAATTATCTTTTAACATAAAGTTTTAGTTAAATATGGATAGTATCAATAAGAACAAAGTTGTAAAGCGATTGACTTTTTGGGAGAAATTGTATCTTCCAGAAATTGCAAGAGGATTGAAATTGACTTTAAAACAAATGGTTCAACCTAGTTTTACAAGACAATATCCTGAAGAAACATATATACCTGCATCAAATTACCGTGGTCGCCCTGTATTAGTACTTGAAGAATCAGGTGAACGTTGTGTTGCTTGTGGATTATGTGCAAGGGTTTGCCCAGCAATTGCAATTGAAGTTAAAGCTGGTGAAACAACAAAAGAAAAAGAACGTTTCCCAGAATTATTTGAAATTAATATGTTAAGATGTATATTCTGTGGTTATTGTGAAGAAGTTTGTCCTGAAGAAGCTATAGTTATGAGTAAAGAATTTGAACTTGTATTCTCTAAACCAGAGGATGCTATTTATGGAAAGGAAAAATTACTTGTTCCAGTAACTCAATTAAGAGAAAGATTAGAATTTATAAGAGAATATAAATAAAATAATAAATTAACAGTTTAAATTGCTTTTATTGAGATTGTTGAAATTGCATTGATTCCATCTGAATTGTCATTATCTGAGTCTGGTTGAATATTCCCATCTAAATCAGTTGCACGAATTTTTACTAAGTGACTTCCAGGGGAAAGTGTTAAATCAGCTGACCATTTAATCCAAACACCTCTGTAAGGAAAGGTAAAATCTTTATTGTTAATTTGAACCACTTTTACATCATTTGAGATTGATGTTTTAAGCTCAGTTTCAGACATCATTTTAGCAATTTGATATGTTCCATCATCAACTGAAATTTCGATAGCTTTGATACCATTTGAGCCACTTACAGCAAATCCTGATAACCTAACAGCACCAGAAACAACTTGAGCATTTTGAACTGGATATGTCATTCTAGAATTAGTCCTAATAACCCCATCATCAATAAAACCTGCATCTTGATAAGTTCCAAACTCATCATTCTTATCTGTTGCTTCAACTCTTGAAATCCACTTTACATTTTTAAATCCATAACCTTCAAGTACTATAAGCCTAACAGGGAAACCATGTTCAGGGGTTAGCGGTAATCCATTCATTTCATAAACTAAAAGAGGTTGAATTAAATCTTTTGGATTGTTTGCTGAATATAATCTATCGTACTTAATATTGTTTGTAAATGTGTCAGACCCATAAAGTCTAAATCTTTTAGTTTTGGCAGAATCAACTCCAGCTTTGTCAAGAAAAATCTTCAATGGAATTCCTTTCCAAATAGCATTACCAATTAAACCTTGAGTATCATTAGAATCAATTACACATCTAATTGTTTTTAACATTGTAATTGAATTTGATTCTTCGGCAAGTAAATCTGAAAATTTTACTTCAAGTGGTTTCCCAACTAATCCATCAATTTTTAAGACCCAAGAATCTTTGCTAATATCTGGCAATTTCCAATTACTTATAGAAACATCTGCCCCATTTTTATAAAAGAATTTACTGTTAGGAGTGATAAATGAAATTTCTTCACCTAGAGTTAATGGCTCTACAATATTTTTTTCACAAGATTGAATTCCTAAAATTCCAACAACGAATGAGCTAGCTCCTAAAATTGTTAAAAATTTTCTTCTATCCAGATTTAATTCATTCATTATTTATATTGACGATTATAAGTTTGTTACTTTAGTAATTAACAAAATTAATAAATGTTTTTAAAATTAAAGGGTATTAATGTTACTTGATAAATTGGAATAAAATTTATTTTAAAAAAATCAGAAATTAAACTTGAATACAGATATATATTTTTACAAGAATTGAATTATGTTTTTCTAAAAATCCACCAATTATTCCCAATTTCTTCAAGGCAATAATATTCTTCAGGTAGAATAAATGGAAGAAAACCTTTTGGTGAGTATAAAAAACCAGCTATATTTTCATCTCTACCACCAGTTACAAATTGGATTGCATCTTGCTTTTTAAAAATTTTATTAAATCCATAAATTCTCAAATCTCGTAAAATTGATACAATATTTTTAAGTTCTTGATAATCTAATTTGTACTTTTTTGCTTTGCTTTGAAGAGTATCAAATCCCTGCTTTTTTATTCTTTCAGTTGATCTAAGATGAGTTTGAAATTTTTTCTGTGCTTTTTTATCTAATCTGGAATTCATCCATTCAATTGCATCATTTGGCATATCTTCACTAGCATCTTGCCAATCAATTTGTGAACGATTTAACAATACAATCCTATCATCATTTCTAACTAAAGCATTTAAAGAATCATTGCCACTAATTTTTTCTCCTAAGAATTTAAATTTTTCTTGATTCGAATCAAAAATATCTTTTAATTGTTTGTTAGATAATAATGTACCAGATCTTTCACGAACTATAAGCGGTTTTACCATAGGAGGAATTGAAGTATCTTGCTCCATTACTTTCAACATACTATAAAGCTTGATATTTTCAGTTTGAGTTCTAACTTCGCAAATTCTCCATTCATTTTTTTCATTTTTAATACAATAGAAATACCAATCCAAATCAAACCAACCAAAATTCAACATTGAATCAACTGGAGAGGTAGTTTTAATTAATGCTAATGAATCAATAGAAGAAACAGAACAGATGTAATTAATTCCAAATGGATATCCAGGAGGTTGTTTTACCATTCGGCTATCTTCTTTCAAAATTTGTTTAAGAAGTCTACCAGTTGTAAATTTAGATATAGTTTCTGAAGTTGAAACTGTATCATTAATAGATAAGTAATTATTTATTAAATTAAAAAGCTCAATAGAATCTTTTGGGTTTGTAAATGATTTTGATCTACTATGAGCTGGTGTTTGAGCATTGACTATTAAAGTTGTTAAGAAATAAACAACGATTAACAAAGTAACTAGAAAAATTTTACGATTTAAATTTTTAAGCATTTTATAATATTTAAAGTTTATCACTTTTTTACAAAATCTAAATTATATTTTTGAAAGAATAATATGATTAAAATATCTCCAAAAAAATCTTTAGGTCAGCATTTTCTTACAGATAAAAATATCTCACAAAAAATAATAGTTGACTTTGATCCAAAACCAAATGAATATGTAATTGAAATAGGACCAGGCGAAGGATCGCTGACTGGTCTTTTAATAGATTCTGGCTGCAAACTTACGGCAATTGAAATAGATAATCGTGCAGCAGAGTTAATTCGTAAACTTTATGACGAAAAAGTTACGGTTTTAGAACAAGATATTTTGAAAACTGATTTCATAATGTTAACAAAACACTTAAACTGTGAAAAAGTTAGGGTTATTGGTAATATTCCTTACTATATCACTTCAGGAATTATATTCCATATAATTGAATATAGGCAATTTATTACTGACGCAATGTTGATGATGCAAAAAGAAGTTGCAAAAAGGCTTATAGCAAAACCTCGTACAAAAGAATATGGATCAATGTCTATTGCAGTTCAAACTTATTTTAATGTGAAGATATTGTTTCATGTAGGACCAAACTCATTTTTTCCTGCTCCTAAAGTTACATCATCAATTGTTAAATTTACAGTAAAAAAAGAGACTGGGATAGAGGGGTTAGAATCATTGTATGAGAAAATTGTTCAATCTGGATTTAATCAACGTAGAAAGACGCTTAGGAACTCTTTGAATGGTGCAATCCCAGATTTAAAAGTAAGGTTAAAAGCTTTAGATATGGCTTGTATTAAGGAAAATCAAAGGGCTGAAGAACTATCAGTTGTTGATTTTATAAGGTTAACAAAAATCGTAAATGAATTAATTGGAAAATAAGAAAATGATTGTAAAAAAAAAATCTAATAAATTTCTTTCTTTGATTAAAACTTCCTTTTATAGTCATGATTATATGTGCTTTGGAATTGTTTCAATTTATACAATACTAGATTTAATTTTTTTTAAACAAATTAATAACTCGCTAATTGTATTAATTCTCAATTTATTAATACTTATTTCAATAATTCTAATTGCAATTAAACACAACGAATTAAATTCTAAATTAACTTACTTTCTGCATTCATTTTATATTGTACCGGTTTTTTATTTAGGCTATGAACAAATTCATCTTTACATACCTCAAGTTAATTCTAATTGTTATGATCCAGCATTAGCTCAAATTGATAAATACATTTTCGGAGTAAATCCTACTCAATGGATATATCAATTCTCTAACTCAATTTTAACAGAATATCTGCAATGGATGTATTGTTTGTTTCAAATAATTGTTCTTTCAATTGCGGTTGATTTTTATTTACGTAGAGATGATAAAAATTTCAGATTCTATACAATGGTTATTATGTTTGGGTTTTTCTCAAGTTATCTTATTTATTTTCTATTTCCTGCAATAGGACCAAGATTTGAAGTTCATAATTTTTGGGATATAAATAAAGAGTTACCTGGAGTTTGGGCAACACCATTTCTAAGAAATTTTGTTGATAAAGCAAATGGAGTTAAAGTTGGTATGACAGACTTTTTTAAATATGTCAATAAAGATTGTATGGCTAGTGGACACACTATGATGTCATTGCTTGCTGTAATGCTTTCATTCAAACTAAATTCAAAACTAAAATGGTTTATGCTTATTTCAGCATTAAGTATAATTATCTCAACAATTTACCTCCGTTATCATTATACTGTTGACATTATTGCAGGAACAATATTGGCTGTATTTGTATTTATAATGATTCCTTTACTCAATAAATTTTGGATAAAAAAGGGGATTAAAATCTAAATAATTTTAAATATAATTACCGATGAGTTATTGTAAATATGTAAATGCATTACAAAATGAACAAATGAATGTTCATCAAATTTATCATAATACGCAATATGGTTTTCCAATTCAAAATGATGATGAACTTTTTGGTAGATTAATTTTGGAAATTAATCAGGCGGGTTTGAATTGGACAACAATCTTGAATAAACAAGAAAATTTTCGAAAAGCTTATGATAATTTTTCAATAAATCTCATTTCAAATTATACTGAATCAGATTTTGAAAGATTAATAAATGATAAAGGTATTATCAGAAATAGATTGAAAATTAATGCAACAATTTATAATGCACAAATTATAGTTGAATTAATTAAAAAATTCGGTTCATTTAAGAATTGGTTGGATTCTCAAAAATTCATTGAGTTAAAAGGATGGACTAAATTGTTTAAAGATACTTTCAAATTTACTGGTGGTGAAATAGTTAATGAATTTCTTATGAGTACAAATTATTTGCCCGGAGCACATGATATTGATTGTCCAATTTATAATGTAATTGAAAATTTGAATGATTCAATATAATTATTTGTATAAAAAGTTTCTTTACATGTTAGAATAATTTAGATTTTACCTTCCCTTCACTTGGGCTAGATGCTTTTGCATAAAACTTTGTAGGGATGCGTCCAGCAATATAAGCTGATCTTCCAGCTATAACAGCATGTTTCATTGCTTTAGCCATAACAACTGGGTGATGAGCCCCAGATACAGCGGAGTTAAGAAGTACAGCATCTGCACCAATCTCCATTGCTTTAGTAGCATCTGATGCAGTTCCAATTCCAGCATCAATAACAACTGGAATTGATATTTTTTCTCTAATTATTTGAAGATTATAAGGATTTGATAATCCCATTCCAGAGCCAATAGGTGAGGCTAAAGGCATTACAGCAACGCAACCTAAATCTTGTAGTTTCAAACAAGTTACAACATCATCACTACAATAAGGTAGAACCTTGAACCCATCTTTAACCAATTCAGTACATGCTTTTAACAAATGTTCTACATCTGGATAAAGAGTATCTTCATCACCAATAACTTCAACTTTTATAAAATTTGTTTCAAGGGCTTCACGAGCAAGTTGTGCAGTAAAAATAGCTTCTTTTGCTGTATAACATCCTGCAGTGTTAGGTAATAATTTATATTTTGTACGATCAATATAATCTAATATTGATGTTGCAGATTTATCAGTTAAATTCATTCTTCTTATTGAAACTGTAATTAAATCAACATCTGCTTCAATTAATGAATCAACCATTATCTTAGGATTTGGAAATCTACTTGTACCTAAAATTAGTCTTGAGGAAAACAATTCACCTCCAATAAAAAAATTATCTTTTTTAGAAATATGCAAATTACAATTATTGGTTTAAAATTCCGCTAAAGCCAGTAATAAAGATTATGAATATTAAAAATACTGCTAAAAATGCAATAACAACAGATGACACAATCATGATACCTTGATATTTATAGTATTTCCTTAAGTTATCGAATGCATTTTCAAGCTCGTTAGGATTTCTTAAAATTATATAATTTTGTATATTATTAGAAAATTTCAATAAAGGAGAAAAGAGCAAATACATAAACAATAAAGTTAATAGCATTACAAACCCTAAAACACAAAAAATTATTAAGGTCTCTGTATGTCCGAGAAATCCACTAAAATAATTGAAAGCAAATCCTGCTAAAATTATAGTTAATATGTAAAATATCCCTACACCTAAGATTATATATGAATATATCTTTGACCATTTTGAAGCAATACCTAAATCAATAGTTGAGTTTTCATTAATTGATAACCCATTCAATTGATTGTTCAAATTAATTTTTGAAATATCCTCCATTAAGATTTAATATATTTATTAATAATTTGAGTATATGTAAAAATTTTCTCACTGCTATTTTTTAAATCCTGTAATTTATCGGAATTAAAAGAAAGAAATACAATCAAACCAATGATGAAGATAATAGATAACCCAATTCCAACTAGAGCTGTAATTCCTTTAAGTCTAAAACTTTTAGCTAAGTTATTAATTGCTAAAGAAAAGAACTGATTACTAGATGATTTGATTGCTTTTTGAGAATAATCTGAAAACTTATATTCATACATTGATTGATAAATCCCCACTGCACCAATTCCAGCATACAAAATTCCACCTAACAAAGCAAATACTGCTAAAGTTATTGGGCTTACACTACCCCCTAATATTTCTTGAAATTCGTTCATTGAAGATCCGCCTAATAACAATCCTATTCCACCAATGATATATTGCAAAGCACCAAGCATTGAAAATCCAGCTGAGATAAAGCCAATTATAGATAAAAATAAAACCCATTTTCTTGCCTCTTCTAAATAATTTAGACTAAGTATTGTTAATGGAATTTCATTTGAATCCGAATCTAAAAGATTTGTAGAATTTGTTTCTAGCATATTATATTTTATATAAATTACTAAATTAAGGAATTGATAGTAGATTTTATTTAAAGTAAAGAAAATAATTATTTCTAAAACTTGTTATTAAAAAAATGTAATTTTAATAAAAAGAATTTGATTATAAAAAAAAAGTCATGTATTATACATGACTTTTAATAAACTATTTGAACTTAATTTTTAATATACTCGTAATGATCTTGTAAATCTTTTCTTAAAGCAATTACAGCATATCTTTTTCTTGCTAAGAGAGTGTTAATATTCTCACCCGTTTCATCAGCCATTTCTCTAAATGTTCTACCTTCAAGTTCGTTTTTTTCAAAAGCATATCTTTGTTCATCAGGCAATTTATGAAGTGCTTTTTCTAAATCTAATCTTATTGCTTGTCTAGTATAGCTTCTTTCAGGATTAAAAGAATTATCAATTAATAAACTATCAAAAAATACTTCTGAGTCTTCATCTTTAACTAAATCACTGAAACTTGTAGTTTTTTTCTTTCTGTACCAATCAATAATTTTATTTTTTACAGATGCAAATACCCAAGCACCAATGTTTTCTATTTTATTGTTGGTATCTTTTGCTGCAAGCACATTTGTTAAAACATCTTGCAAAATATCTTCAGCATCTTCTTTGGAACGTACTCTTTCACGTATGAAACTTAACAATTTACTTCTATCCTTACGAAACAAATTCTCTATTTGAAGTGTTATGTCCATTTTATTATTTTTTGCTTAAACGGTGATTGAATTTGATTGAAAAATAAATTTAACTTTGAATTGTGAGACACAATTTTTGTGCCATGTAACTTTAATTTCTAAAATAAAATTGAATGTAAGACAATATGACATTTAACCAAAATATCGATTGATAATGTCAGGTTGTCAAGACAAAATTACCTAATTAATTAGACTTCTAGAAATTACAATCTTTTGAATCTCAGATGTACCTTCTCCTATAGTTAACAACTTTGCATCTCTATAATATTTTTCAACAGGATATTCTTTTATGTAGCCATATCCTCCATGTATTTGGAGTGCTTCTGTAGCACACTTGCAAGCTGTTTCACTTGCAAAATACTTTGCTTTTGCAGCAGAAATAGCGTAATCTTGTCCATTATCTCTCATATAAGCAGCTTGATAAGTCAACAATCTAGAAGCTTCAATATCAGTTGCCATTGAAGCAAGTTTAAACTGAATGCCTTGGTTTTCAATAATGGCTTTGCCAAACTGTCTTCTTTCTTTTGCATATTTTAATGCTGCTTCAAAAGCACCTTGAGCCAAACCAACCGATAAGGCTGCAATTGAAATTCTTCCTCCATCTAAAATTTGTAATGCTTGTTTAAATCCTTCTCCAACATTTCCTATTAAGTTATTTAATGGAACTCGAACATCTTCAAGCACTAAAGAGGATGTATCTGAGCACCTCATACCCAATTTATTTTCTTTCTTAGTAGCATAAAAACCTTTCATACTTTTATCAACAACGAATGCTGAGATTCCATTTGCTTTTTTTTCTTTATCAGTAACTGCCATAATCACCGCTACATTTCCAACTGATCCATGAGTTATAAAGTTTTTAGAGCCATTAATAACCCACTCATTTCCATCTTGAATTGCAAAAGTAAGAGTACCACCAGCATCAGAACCACTGCCAGGCTCTGTTAATCCCCATGCTCCCATAGTTTCACCTTTTGAAAGCATTGGAACATACTTTTGTCTTAGCTCTTCACTTCCAAATCGATTAATATGACCAGTACATAATCCATTATGTGCAGCTACACCTAATCCTATAGATGGGTCAACTCTTCCAATCTCCTCAACTATTATAGCATATTCCATGTATCCTAATCCTGATCCACCAAGTTCTGGTTGTACAGTTATTCCTAAGAATCCGAGTTCAGCCATTTTTTTAAATATCTGAGTTGGAAATTCTTGAGATTCATCAAATTCCATAACAAATGGTTTAATCTCAGATTCTGCAAAATCACGAGCCATTTGTTTAATTGAATTTTGCTCTTCATTAAGTGAAGTGCTATATATTTCTGTTGAAAAATCGTTCACTAATTTGTATTAATAATTTTTCACAAAATTAACATTATAATATAATGAACAAGAAAAAATGTTAAATTTTAAGTTACATATAAATTAATTTCCACCACTTCTAATTTTAGTTATAGCCCCTTTTTGTTCATAAGTACTTTCATTGACTTCTAATCTTAACCTATAAAAATAAACTCCATTTGGTACCTGAACTCCATCTTCATCTCTACCATTCCACCAAATTTCATGATATCCTAAAGATGTAGGAAGCCCAGTCCCACCTTTGTAAAATCCAGTTATTCCAGATACAGGAGTTTCGTTAGGGTAATTAAATGTTTTTATTAACCTACCAGAAGTAGTAAACAGTTTTAGTTCAACTGTAGAAGCAGGTGTTGAGCCCTGTAATTCATATCCGAAAAACAATTCTCTATTAAAAGGATTTGGGAAAGTACCTAACATAACAAGTTTTACTTCTTCATTTACTTCAAATGTTTCACATACATTTGTTATATTACCTAATCTATCCTGAACTTCTATACAGACATTATGATTACCCTCAGTAAATTTTGGTTCCAATTTAATATTCGAGGATACTGGAGTTATAGTAGAATCTAAATAAACAAAATCTTGATTAAAATTCAATTGTTTACCATCAATTGTTACTTTTAAAGTTCCAGGGTTTGTATTTATTCCAGAAGGATCTGTGACTAAAATCCCAATGTTAGGACTGGAAGGAATTGGTGTGCCTTTGATATACGCTTGACCATCAATATTAAATTTAACTAATGGTCCTTTAGAATCCCACTCTGTAGCTACTGCAAAAATACCATTTAATGGTATTTTTGCTGAGATAGTCCCTTCAGAGATAGATCTAGTAGTTTCATACCCTAACCATAACTTAGTAACTGAATCGTATCTTACAATCCTTGAGTTATAAAAAGATGTGTCAGCTTTATAAACACTTAATGTTATAATTCCCTCTGTATTGTTATCTGATTCATTTTTAGTAATTATTCTAAGAGCTTGAGTATTTATAGCATCAGTTCCAACTTTTAAAAACCTCCATTTTTGTTGAGTAATTGGAAGGTCTTTAAAAATAGATATAGTTGTTACACCATTTATTTTAATATTATTTTGTGGAATAATTAAATTTCCAATGTTTTGAAAACTAAATTTTGTAGGCAAAATACCATCAGTAGAGTAACCTAAATTTTGAATAAACCCCATTCCACAAATATCAACTAAATTAAATGCAGAATCATTTGTAGAATAAGTGTTATTGTAAATTGTATCAGACTCAGGTATAAAAGATACTTGTACAACTCTTTCAAGTGGTGGTAAATTTAATAAGTTAGGAAGTTCAACTTTTATAGAATCTCTAGCTGGAATTGAAATTTTACCTGTATAAATTAAAGTATCTGTAAGTAAATTACTATATAACAAATTTTGAGAAACTCCATTACCTGGCAATGATGATTTAATTTTTACATTGATTAAACCATTCTTCATATCCAAATCCCCCCAATTATAAAAGTAAAAGGAAAGTTTACCCCCCCTGATTGTTGAACTATATCCGATGGTTTCATTTACAATTGCACCAAATTTTAGTTCATCGGGCTGAGTATATTTTTCTCTAGTTCTATCTTCAGGAGTTAATGCAATTGCAGATGGATCTGCTCCACCACTAACTACAAAGAATTTTTCAGATTGGGTTGAAGAACCTAATACTTTTGGAGTTACTGCAATAATCAAACCATTTTGAATATAATTTGCAGGAATCGGGTCACTTCTCCATAATCCAACACTAATTTGATTTAGATTACTAACTTGATCTAAAATCATTCTATTTTTAGAGTTTACAATTAAAACTCCTAAGCCTAAAAATTTATTATCACCTGTTGCTTTTACATCAAATTGTATGGGAACACCTGCTCTAAGTTCTCCATTTGGTTTAATAGAAATCAAATTAGGGGTATTTATTCCATATCTAATAGTACCGGTTGCTGTTCTTCCTGATTCGTCATAAGCATAGACTCTAATTCCAATATATCTTCCTTGATAACCTGATGGAACAATCCCTTTAGCAGTAAAATTTTTAGAATTTGAAGTTGTTAATGAAAATGTTTCTGGTAAATTAATTTCTGTTGTATCAAACAAAGAAACATAGATGTTACTTGGTAAAAATGGAAAATTCACTATTGCAGATATTTCTTCTCCTTGATTTACAATTTGTTTTGTTGGATATAAGTCTAAAATATCTTGTGCATGATCTAAAGGGTGAGAAGGATCACCAAAAATTGAATACATTGCACAAATAACCGAAGGAATAAAAGTACTATCATATTGTTGTCCTCGATATGCAGCGAAGTATCTTGCCTTTGCTATTGAAACAACTTGAGCAAACGGTAAATTTCTATAAGATGGGTTATTTAAAACACTAAATAAAGCTATAGCTAAGTAAGCATTGTTGTCTCTAAAGCTATATCCAGCTGCTCCCAACCCATTTAATGCACCTGTTTTTGATTGAGTCATTAATGCTGTCATCATACCTTGCTCAGGGTTGGGGGTATAATTGCCAGTAAAGCAAGAAAAACTCAAAACAGCAGGCATTTTATTTGCATTAGTTAACTCTGAGACTCTTTTTGGTGTAAAATAATTAGCATCTTCCCATTGCCCCCCCCCTCCATGACCAAGATAACTTACAATTGAAGCTGATTCTTTGTTTAAAAAGTCCATAAAATTTGACCCAGGAATAAATCTTGAACTCCTTTTAACAGAATCTGTAAAGAATCGAACTGGCTCACTAAAATTATCTGCTTCACCTAAGTCTAAAATTTGAGTTACATTTTTTTCAAAGATACTTTTCTTTTTTTCATCAGAACCGACCACAAAAACAGATCTACCCCTCCATAGTTCTTTATTTTGAGTTTTTTCTTGAGAAATAAATTTTTCAATATAATTCTTGATTCCAATAATTGAACCTACTGATATTCTTGAAAAATAAACTTCCGCAACAAAATCATTAATTAATGAATATTTTCTAGGAGAATATATTCCAACACTTCCTTGACTAATAACAGTTTTACCCTTAATGCATCCATAAAGGTAATCACATGTTGTTGCTCCAAATTCTAAAGTTTGGTATGAGATGCTCGGGACATAATTATGTTCTTCATAAAAAGTTCTAAGATCTAAATCTTTAATATATTGAGGAGTTAAAGGTTCACCACAGCTAGCAATTAATACATATTTCAAAGGGGTTTTCCAATTTTCATAAGCATATTCTGTAAATCTTTGAATTGCTTCAGGAGAGACTACCCCCCCATTAAACTCATCATAAATATCAGTTGCTCTAACAACATTAACATTGAATTTTTGATTAGTTTTTTTATAGTCAGCAAATATATTTAAAGGATGATTTGGATTATTGATATTAATATAATCTGATGTAGAGTCATCTACAATAATTACATAATTAAAATCATTTTCTGAATTCTTAAGATACCTAGAAGTATCTTTTTGCATTATAGGTTTCGGAATTGATTTTTCAGTAATTGCATAAAATTGTTCTTTATCAGTTGAAGAATAAGCTTGAAAATATGCTTCAAATGTGTTTGCTGATGTATCAGATAAAGTAGGTTCATTTCGAATAGACAAATTTATTAACCTAGAAATACCTTTTCTATAAATTCTAATATCTGGTTTAGTAAATTTTCTAATAGTGAAATTATAATACTTTGATCCACTCTCCCTAGGTGTTGTAAAAGTTAAAGAGTCATGCCAAGCATAGTACTTCCTTTGATAACCAATATCAAACCAATTGAGATAAAAAGCTTCAATAGAAGCTGTGTCGATAGGTTGATTAACTATTCCAATTCTGCTTTTACCATCTGGATTTAGAATTCTACTTGTTGGTTGTTTGATAGCATTATTTACAAATGATTTATTTGTATCAGAACTTGAAATGAATGGTTGGTCACCTTTGAACTTTGCATCTAATATTTTGGATGTATATTCTGGAGTACCAATAAATGTTTCAACCTTATGCAACATCCTTGGTGGTTGATCTCTTCTTTCACCTTCAATAGAAGTACCTCTTAATGATAATATAATTTTAATTAGATCATCACCAAATTGATCAGGAGAAGGTAAAATTAAACTATCAAAAATGAATTGAGTTCCTTTCTCAATTTTTGTCCACATGATTCTATCATTATCATCACTGTAAGAATTGATGTTAGAATTTGGGAATTTATTAGCTTTTTCATTATTAATCTCAAAATGAAGGAAGCTAGTAAATGAGCTTTGAGCCTGGCCTAAATCTACAATAGTTAATGTACGACCAGAATCAACGGATGGTCTTGTTCTAACTTCAGCATTTTCATCAATAATTCTCAATCCTTTAGCCCCCCCCCAAGTAAAAAAATAAACGTTGAATTTTGTATAGTTACTTGTTTTTATATCACTTGAAAGTCCTTGAAATTTAGGTCTATATTGTTCTCCAAAAAATTCAATAAAATCATTTGTTTCAACGTTTAAAACACCATCACCTTTATCATCAATATAAATTGGTAATTCAATATTATCATTGTATAACTTTAAGGAATTGGTTTTTAAATCTGAAATTGGAATACCTAAATTTTTTAAATCTAAAGCTGTTACCCTATAAATATTATCTTTATTTATAGAAAATTTATATTCATAGCCATCTGGAGCAACATTTTTTCTGATTGAATTTGATTGTAATTTTGCAGAAAATCTATTATTCTTATTTATAAAGTATTCAGATTCATTCCCAAATTCAGGGTTTGCGAAAAATTTTTTATCAATTTCTATTTTTGAATCAATCTTTAAAACTATTTTTTTAGCATAAAGTATAGATTTTTTATTTGGCAAATACCTATAAGGATGTATTATCACAGAACTTACTGGAAGATTTCCCATAATTCCAGCATAACTTAAATTTACCCAATCATTTAGATAACCATTGTTATTTATTATCTGTTTATCAAATATTATCTCATCAATACAAGGAATTTCATAAGATTCTAAACTTTCGATTGAAATATTGCTAGATTCACAACTAATTTCTCTAATAAATGAACAAAGCTCAATTCCAAATGTATTAATTTTATCCAATCCTTTAGGAGATCTTACAGATTTGTTTAAATGACCATTTGTTAAAACTGGAGAATCAAATGAATATTCTAGTTTAATAGATTTATCTGATATTAATGTTACAGCAGACTTAAGGGAATTTATTGAAATTGTAGGTTTTTCAATTTGTTGGATTTGACAATACAAAGAATTTGAGCAAAATACTAGGCTCTGAATTGCAGTAATTAAAAGAAAACATTCTTTTGTAAAACTAAAATTAACTTTTAACATATAAAATAATACTAAATAATTTCAGTCAATTTTAATAACTTAATGTTAGTTTATATTGATGAATTAATTGTAAATGTGATTGATAATAATTTTAACAAAATTAGAAATGTTAAAATGCTATAAAAAAGAGGTGTAAAACAAAACAGGGATAAATTCTCTGTTCATATTAGACACCTCAAATTAAGTTATGTAATTAAATAAAAAAAATAGAAATTATTTAATGTAAAAATTGCGATATACTTAGTAATTATTCACGACCATGACAATTTTTATATTTCTTGCCACTGCCACAAAAACAAGTGTCATTTCTTCCAATTTTTTTCTCATCTCTTACAAAAGTTTTTTTCTGTTGATCAATGGTATTTGCTGTAATTACAGTAGAATCTATGTCATCACTATTAGCAATCATACCCAATCCAGTTGTATTTGCATGAGTAAATTGTAATTGAGCACCAGAAGTTACATTCTTTCTATTATTATTTAATGCTTTTTGAATAGTTAGTCTTTGTGCGTCTTCCGCTCTTTTTCTATCTTCATTAGATTGAGATTCTGGAAAATATTTAAATGCAGTTGCAATTACTTCAAGATTTATATCTCCAATCATTTGAGAGAATAAAATAAATGCTTCTTTTTTATATTCTAATAAAGGATCTTTTTGACCATAAGCTCTTAAATAAATACCTTCTTTCATGTCATCCATTTCACGAAGATGTTCTCTCCATCTATCATCAATAGTATTAAGAACTGCATACTTCTCTAACTGAACCATATAATCCAAACCAAGCTGTTCTTCTTTTCTATGATAAAAATTATGAGCAATTTCTATAATCCCTTCTTTTAATTTATCTTTACTTAGGTTTTTAGCTTGATCATCAGTAATCTCTATATCAATTAGAAGCCTAGTTCTAAGTTCATCTCTTAAAATTGAGATTGAATCTGGAAAATGAGCATCAATTAAATCTTCCACAAATTCCTCAACATATTCTAAAATCTCTCCTTTTAATCGTTCTCCAAACAAAGCGTGTCTTCTTCGGTCATAAATAACTTCTCTTTGTTGATTCATTACATTATCATATTCGAGAAGCCTTTTTCTAATAGCAAAATTATTTTCTTCTACTTTTTTCTGAGCTCTTTCAACTGATTTATTTAACATAGGGCTTTCAAGTGTTTCCTCAGCTGCACCAAATCTTTCCATAATTGAAGTAATTCTATCACCACCAAAAAGTCTCATTAAATCATCTTCTAAAGAAATAAAAAATTGTGAAGCACCAGGATCGCCTTGTCTTCCAGCTCTACCTCTTAACTGCCTATCTATACGTCTAGATTCATGTCTTTCAGTTCCAAGGATAAACAAGCCACCCGCTTCCTTTACTCCTGGTCCTAATTTAATATCAGTACCACGACCAGCCATATTTGTTGCAATTGTAACAGATCCTTTTTGTCCTGCAGCAGTTACAATTTCAGCCTCTTTTTGATGTTGTTTAGCATTTAAAACTGAATGAGGAATTTGCGACATTCTAAGCATTCTGCTAATAGTTTCTGATACCTCCACATTTGTTGTACCAACTAAAACTGGTTGACCTTTAGATCTACATTCTTGGACTTTGTCAATAACAGCTAGATATTTAGCCCTTTTAGTTCTTAAAATAAGATCATTCGAATCTTTACGAGAAATATCTCTGTTAGTTGGAATAACAACAACATCCAATTTGTAAATTTCACCGAATTCACCTTCTTCAGTCTCAGCAGTACCAGTCATACCAGCCAACTTTTTATATAATCTAAAATAGTTTTGAATAGTAACTGTTGCAAAAGTTTGAGTATCTTCCTGAACAGTTACGCTTTCTTTTGCTTCAATTGCTTGATGAAGCCCTTCAGAGTATCTACGCCCTTCAAGAATACGTCCAGTAAATGTATCAACAATTTTAATCTTGTTATCTTGTACAACATATTCAACATCTTTTTCATAAAGTGAATATGCCCTTAACAATTGAGAAACAATATGTACTCTTTCTGATCTTTCAGAATATTGCATCATAAGTTTATCTCTTTTTATTTGTTTGTCCTCTTTTGATTCATCACTTCCTTCAAGCATACTCAATTCGGTCGCCAAATCTGGAAGGGTAAACATCTCTATATCCTCACCACCAGACGCTATTGCATGCCTCCCTTTATCACTCATATCAATAGAATGATTTTTTTCATCAATTGAATAATATAATTCATCATCAATTTCATGCATTCTTGCTTGTTTGTCTCTTAAAAAGTCATTTTCGGTAATTTCAACCAATCTCCTTGCAGCAGGATCCTGCAACATCTTTGATAATTTATTGCTTTTAGGAGCACCTCTTCTAGCTCTAAATAAATAGATTCCGGCTTGTTCTACCTCTTTTTTATCTGTTGAATGAATTAATTTTTCAGCCTCGGCAACCATAGTAGCAACTTCTTTAGTTTGAAGTGATACAAGCCTATCAACTCTTGCCCTCATTTGAACGAATGCATCATCATTTGAAGTACCAACAGGACCAGAAATTATTAATGGTGTTCTTGCCTCATCAATTAAAACAGAGTCTACTTCATCAACTATGGCATAATTATACCCCCTTTGAACCATATCTTTTACATCTGAAACCATGTTATCTCTAAGATAATCAAAACCAAATTCATTATTAGTTCCAAATGTAATATCACAATCATATTCTTTTTTACGTTGTTCTGGCCTCATATTAGATTGAATACAACCAACTTTTAACCCTAAGTACTCATAAATTGGACCCATCCATTCGCTATCTCTTTTGGCAAGGTAATCATTAACAGTTATAATATGTAAACCTTTGCCTGCAATTGCATTTAAATATGTTGGTAAAGTGGCAACTAAAGTTTTTCCTTCACCTGTAGCCATTTCAGCAATTTTACCTTGATGAAGTACTATTCCTCCAATTAACTGAACATCATAATGAACCATATCCCATTTAATAATTCCACCAGATGATTCCCATTCTTTTCCAACATGTCTTCTACATGTTTCTTTTACAACTGCGAATGCTTCAGGAAGAATTTCAGCTAGAACTTCTTGAATAGTTTCATAAATATTTTTTTCTAAATCTGTAATATCCTCTAATATTATTTCTCTTTCATTTGAGCTTAAATCTTTTTTAAGTTCCTCTCGTTGTTGAGCTAATTTTGCCTCATCCTCAGAAATTGCTTTGTTTATTCGACCTCTAAACTCATTAGTTTTTTCTCGTAGATCTTCATCACTTAAAGATTTGTACTCTTCGAAAAATTCATTTATTTCTTTGACTATTGGCTTTAACAATTCAACATCACGCTTCTTTTTAGAACCGAAAACATTTTCAATTAATTTTTTTAACATAAAATTTGTATCCTTAAATAATAACTATTTTAACATTGATTAGAAATATTGTTATACTACATTCGATTTGGGAATTTATATGGACAACAATTGTGCCAAATATCTTGAATATTAATACTCAATTACGCAAAATAGCTAAGGTATAAAGACCTTGCAAATAATAATAAAAAATCTAATTGATTTTTGCCCCTGAAATACTGGGTTCGGCTTACAAAAAAAGCTAGATTATATAATTAATGAAATTATATTGTAAGTGTATAATTCAATATAAATTTGATTTCACAAATTATTGATCTTAAATTTTTTTTGGTGGTTATTATGTACAACTAATATATTCAAGCATTATAATTTTTATTTTAAAGAAAATTATAAATTATTTTAATTTATTGAATAATTATATCAAAAGAATGTTAAGTTTGAAATTCATTTCTAACAAATATTTTTTGTTAGTAAAAGTAAATGAATTTTAAAAGATAAAACTTAAAGCTAATTACTAATTAACTGAAATATATAAAGCCATGCAAGATCAAAGAATAATCTGGACACTTCTTCCAAAAGGCCGTGATTCAAAGAAAATTTATCTATCATTGTTTATTTCACCTCGGTTAATGAGTGATGAAAAAAAAGATTCATTAGGGTATCCAACTTTAAATAATTTTAATGATTGGGTGAATTGGGCAGCAGTTGCTAAAAAACTAAAGTTAAAAGTTAAATTTTCAGATGGTACAATAATAGAAGCAACTGATTCTAGTAAAAATGATATAATAGAAGAGTTTTGGAATGATTTATTCCCTGTTAGTTCATTTGTTAGAGAATATAAATTTCCAGTTTACCTAACAACTCAACCAATTATATCTTATCCTGTCAATGATGTGTTTAAGGAGATAAAGGATATTTATTCAAAAGTTGGTGGAAAATCTTTAAATAAAAAACCAATTTTCTCTAGCCCAGATCCAAAAGAGAATAATATTGAATATCAGGAAAAATTAATACCTTTAAAAAAACTTACAACGGATATAGGTAATAAGTCATTGAATGAAGGATTTAGTAATGGGATGTTAAAGCAAATGAATACTAAAGGAATACAAAGCGCAAACGGTACTAAGCAGTTTCGATCATTTAATAGTTCAAAGATTACTGATTTTGGATTTGAAAACAATACTGAAAAGAATTTCTTTTTGTTAAGTAGGTACTATACAAGAGATAAAAGTATTAGAGATATTAAAAGAGGAGATAATATCATTAATAAAACTGTACCTAAAAGGATCACAACTCCTAAGATTGATTTTCATGAAGCATTATCATCAATGAGTGATTTCCCAAAATTGATGAGAATGTTAGGTGTTGTTATTGATTTTGAAATTCCTGTTTCAAGTTTGCCATCATCTGCCACATGGATTCAATTCGAATCACCTTGGGGTATTCATACACCGGTGGCTTATAATAAAGATACTTTTTGTAAAACAGCAATCGCTTTAAATGGTGGGAAGTTTCAAGCAGCTAACAACCCTGAATTAGGAGCTAAATCTGAAGTAGAAAATGGTATGGTTAAATTGAATGATGAATCATTATTTAAACTTGTTGGATTAGATGTAGATGGTGCTGGTTTGAAAATCATTCAATTAGCTAGAACTCTACTACCTTACTCCAATTTACCAGAATCAAAACCAATGTATGCCTCTACAGATGATTTGATGATTGAGCAGGCAAACATTAGTAATTTGATTCAAACACCACCAGCTAAATTTTATTTACAAGATTTAGGAGAAGAAAAAGAACAACCATTACCTGCTCTAAGATCAAATGGTATCACCTTAACCAAACAAGAAAGAGCTAAGTATGTTGAAGCAATGATAGATAGAATGGCATTTGCAAATAAAACAGCAATCGAAAATAATCAAGCACCGCTTTTTTATGCAGAAGATTTATTAAGAGGTTACCGAGTTGATGTTAAAGATATAAATGAAGGTGCTTGGAGGTCCTTATGCGAAAGGGTTGGAAAATATAAACTTGGGAATAAGAATTTTGAAATCATTGATGAAGGTTATTTGAAGTCTGCTTCAATGTCAAGGGAAAATCCAGATAATGACTCGTCAAAATCAAATAGATCAGAATTAGATGCTTATTTGCACGAAGCAGTTTTTACTTGGTTTGGATGGAGCTTAGTTGCAGATAAACCAGGAAAAACAATAGTTCAAAACACTTATGATAGTTCAGGAAAAGCACTAGAAACTCCAAGAGAAGAAGTTAAACATAGAGATGAATCAAAACCTGAAACAGAATTTGGTTTGATAACAAATTTTAAAACTAAACCAAGTTCTTTACCTAAATTAAGGTTTGGGAATTCATATAAATTCAGATTAAGAACAGTTGATTTAGCGGGAAATTCATTACCATTAGAAACCCAAAGTGATACAAATGCGTCTGCTCCCTTAACTTATCGAAGATTCGAACCAATTCCATCACCAGTTTTAATGCCTCGCAAAACTTTTAGCGAAGGAGAAAGCTTGGAAGCTATGGTAATAAGAAGTAATTATGAAAAAAATTCTTTTGAATATAATGATCAAAATTATGTTAAAGATATAACCATTAAAAAATACTATAATGGTTACTTCCATGAAAATGATAGGCATGTTGTTCCCCCTAAAAGTGCTCAAAATATGGCCGAACATCATAAAGTATTTGACTCAGCTTTAGGAATTAATAAAAATTATGAACAGTGGTATAAAATTGCTTTAAAAGAAGAAGGACAACTTTCTGATACTAAAATTGTAGATATTAATTCAGGTGAAAAGACGATTGATGTTAGTGGTGATATTGAAATTATTACTACTCCAAACACACCACTTCCGCATGCAAAACTTCCTCTTGCCCCAGGTGAACCATTAGGTCAAGGGCAATACATTGTTAATAAATCTGAAAAATTAGTATTACCTTATTTACCAGAACATATAGCTAAAGGAGCTTCTTTTAGAAGATTACCTTTTGCAGGAGGTGGAGGGGGTTATATTGAATTCGTTACTGTTCCAGAATCAGGGGGAGAGTTAATCACCAAAGTGCCATTTGATGTTTCTTTCCCAGATGCATCACCTTTTAAGATAAGAATTATTGAAGGAAATGGGGTTCCGTCATGGGATGTTTCTACAAGAACTCTTATTGTAAAACTTCCAAAAGCTATGGTTGCTAATGTAGATTTTAGCTGTTTTATAAATTCGTCAGATGCAGACTATATGGGTATTATTGATTGGTTGCCAAATGATAAGAAATCAATGGCTAAAACACTAGCTACTATTGGTGGGACTTGGATGATTACTCCTTGGAGAACTTTAACAATGGTTCATGCTGTACAACAGCCTCTAATTGCCCCTAAATTTACAAACTTAAAAACAAGGAAAGAATTAATTGGCCAAACTTATGCACTACTTGATGGTAAATATGATGTAAATGTAGAAAGTACAGGGCAAATAGATATTCTAGCTAAATGGAAAGATCCAAATGATGATCCAGCTAATAAAAAGTATACTGGTGGTGAAAGTGAAGAAGATTTTATTAACAATAAAGGTCATATTGGAGATTTACTATTAATGAATAAAAAGTATAATCCAAATTCTGTTTCAATTAGTGACGAATTAGATTTAATAAAAAATATTCCTTCTAAAAATGAAGATTCTGTAAAAAATACAAATGAAGATAAAATCATTAGAGGTGATGGGCGTGATGAAGGAGGAAAAGAGAAATCAAAGAGAACCAACTCAGATGATAACTTTGAAGCTAATAAAAGAACTTCAGATAACGTTAAGTTCAATTTTTTAAAGGCTATACCTTTAGATACTAGCTTGGTCAAATTGGATTTGTCAGAAAATAATTTTGCTAAAGAGACCTATTTTAAATGGCAAAAGAAATATCTCCTACCATTGAATTTTGACAATATGTTGTTTAAACATGAATTTGGGGATACTAAGTATCATAAAGTAAGTTATATGATTAAAGGTACAACTAGGTTTAGAGAATATTTTCCACAAGAAATATGGGGTAATGAAATTAATGATCCTAAAAATGATGATGTTTTAAATGGTGAAGACCTTAAAAAGAGGATTCATAGGATTGGTGAAAAAATTGAAGTTAAGGTTTTAAATAGTGCTAGACCAGACTCTCCAAAAATTTTATATGTTGTTCCAACATTTGGATGGGATAAACCAAGTGAAGGAGCTCCTACAAATTCTGGTAATGGTGTGCCTATCGATATAGTTAGTAGGCGTTGTGGAGGTGGATTACGCGTTTACTTAGAAAGACCTTGGTTCAGCAGTGGAGATGAAGAATTATTAGGGGTTATACTAGCTGAAGGTTTTACAGCTTCATCTGGTTTAAAAGCTATTAAAAATACTGGTGGAAAAAATATCCCAGATAAACTTAAACCTTATGTTACTCAATGGGGAAATGATCCTATTTGGAGTTCAGAATTATTAAAAGGAGTTACACCAGATTCAACAGATTTCCCATTATCTGTTAAAACACTTTCAGGATTAACTATCCCAGATTTAGAAGGTGTAACAGTAACAGCAGTTGGTCATAAACCAGAGTATGACAAGGTTAGAGGGCTTTGGTATTGTGATATTGATGTTGACATGGGAAATACTTATTATCCATTTATAAGAATGGCATTGGCAAGATTTCAACCAAACTCAATTGATGATACACATTTATCTCCAGTTATTTTGTCAGATTTTGCACAGTTAACTCCAAGTAGGGTTGCAGCAATTACATTTACAGATAAAGATAGATTCAGAATTATGGTTTCTGGAACTTATGGAACAAATTCATTTACTGTGAAAGCAAATATTGGTGATATATATAATTACCAAACCAAAAATAAAGAAGGTAAAGAAGTAGGGATAGGCTTGCAGTATAGTAGAGTTATTATGGCTACAATTGAGAAAAAAACTGGTGTAAATACTTGGATTCCTGTTAGTGAGGAATTTACTAATTTAATTGTTCCTCCTTTCAAAGAAGTTGATGATACAATGATATGGCTCGCTAAAATAGATATGACTGATAATAAAGTTAGAACTGCAAATGGACAAGATATTATAAGCAAAAAAATTGATTTTGATAGAAATGCTCCTTTACGTGTTTCAATAAGAGAATTTGAATTTTATGAATCTGATATCGCTGATACAATTTCAAAAACTGTTCATGGTTTTAATAATCCTATAAAATTACGTAGTAGGATTGTGTACGCAGACATAATACAGATTAAGTAAGTAAACTTTTAAAATTTATTGTTTAAAATTAATTCCTTATTGGACTATTACATTATTTAGATTATTCGAAGTGCAAATTTTTAAATTTTCTCGGTTATGTTAAAGAATTAATTTCAATCATATGCCACCATAGTTGAATTTATGAAAGGTGATATTTTAATATTTTGTTCTAGTAAATTAAACAATTCGTATTTAATTTAAAATTCAAACAATATATAAAATAATTCTTAATAAATATTTAAATAAAAATGAATCAATCTCAAATTTTAAAATTAACATTAGTCTTTTTAATTCTAGTGTTTACTTCATTGCAACATTCAAATGCACAACTTTCTTTTGCTATAAATAAGAGTAGTAATGTAACAACTGTACCATCAGGACAGACCTTCACATATACTATTGCGTATAGTATATCTGGAACTGGAATTGCAAACAATGTAACAATTACTGATAATGTACCTCCAGAGCTGGATGTATTGAATACTCTTCCAAGTACAGTTGTTCCATCCTGGACAATCTCTGGTACACCAGTTACATTCAACTTAGGGAATTTAGGACCAACTTCTGGAACTGTTCAAATAAATGTAAGATTTAAACCTGGAATTACGTGTAATAATAAACTGGCTTGTAATAATGCAACAATACAAGCAACAGGAAATTCTGGTGCAAAGTCAAATGATGTGTGTGTCACTGCTACAGCTGCAGTAAAATTTACAATTGAAAAATTATATTATTCTGGAAATGTTATAAACGGTTCAACAACATATTGGATATTTATTAAAAATCCAAATGGAGGTGATATTGGGGGATTGAATTTAACTAACTTGGTTTTGAAAGATAGTATGCCAAATGGAGCAGTAGTTACTGGAGCAACAGGTAATTTCTCAACTTATTCTCAAATTGGGAATGCGGTGACTCTTACTGGACCAACAACTCTAACTGTTCAACCCGGTCAAGCTTATTATGGTACTTTAGTAACTGTAACTTATCCTTCAAGTCAATTTTCAATTGGCCAAACTGTATGCGACACAGCAACTTTATGTTACAAAACACCTTGCAATAATAACGTTCAGACTATGAGTGATACTGCTTGTGTAAGTTTGGTTGCACCTAATCCTCAAGGTTCATTAAGCAAATGGTTAACTGTAAACCCTTATTTTTGGGGAGGAAACCAATATTTGCCATCGTTTACACCAGGTTGTTGTGGAGATTATCTAGTCTATTTTTTCAATCAAGGGAATGTTCCTTTAATAAATCTTAAAATTACTGATAGTCTTCCAAAAGAAGAGAAAATCAAACAAGTATGGACATGGTGTCCAGCTGCAACATTAGTTAATCTTGAGTATGTTAAATATGATAAAATAGCTGGAACTTGGTCTCCTTTTTTGACAGCACCAGGATATCCATTTACATCAGTTTCAACACAAACAATTGTATCAAATCCATATGGAAGTGGCACACATGATTTTGGATTAAATTCAAATGAATATGTTACTCAATTAAGGTGGACATATTCTACGGTAGCATCAGCAGATTATATTTACAATCATGTCCAATTTGAAATTTTACCTGCTAATTTTTTAACAAATGCTCCAGTTATTGTTGGTCAAAACATTACAAACAATGTTAATGCAATAGCATCAAATTTACCATTAATTTCTGCCGTTCATACTAAAGCAATTGAACCTTCTGGTCCTAAAATATCAGCTTTAAAGCTGCAAGTTCCAAATTGTCCAAGTGTTAATGGAAACAGTAATTATGGACCATACCTTCCAGGCCAGACAGCAAGATGGAGAATTGCTGTTTCGAATATTGGTAATCAAAATGCTAATTTGTGTTTAATTACCGACAATCTTCCAACATATTTAACATATGCTGGTAACCCAACATATTATTATGGAGCTTTGTTTTCACCCCCAACACAATATTATCCTGGATGTAGTGGTTTTTCACTAACTCCACCAGCACAAATTGGTACAATGACTTCAACTCCAAGCATTGGGAATCAAAATTTAGTTTGGAACTTTTCAGTGTTGCCATTTAGATGCGATGGTTTGTTAGATTATTTTATAATAGAATTTGATGTGAAAATTGCCGATACACCAATTATGGCACCAGCTGGAAATTATCCTAATACTTTCAATTTTAATGCTGCCAATTATCCATTAGGAATGATTTCAAATGTTGCTACTTTAACTGTTAATGCCATTTATCAGATGACATGTTCTAAATTAGTTAAGAAGGCTACAGACCCAGTTACATCTTATGCTTCAACTGCTAATGTGCCAGTTGGAACAAATGCTGATTATATGCTAACTATTAATAATACAGGTAATATTGCATTAACGAACATCAGAATATTAGATATTCTACCACATATTGGTGATATAAAAGTTTTACCAAATTATGCCATACGTGGAAGTTTATTTGATATGCCTACAACTGGTTTGAGTGTTTCACCAACACCTTTTGCAATTTTGTACAATCAGAATATAAATTCTAAAAATCCCACTAGAACAAATTTATTTAATTGCGTTAGCTCTGATCCTGTTGGAGCAATTGCAGGAACTTGGTTAGGAACTCCATTATCAACATATTCATTCCAGTTAAATTACGGAACACTCTTAACAATTCCAGCAGCTGGGAGTGTAAGCATATTCTTTTCAGTTCCAGTTTCTCCAAATACACAAGTTGGCTTAACTGCTTGCAACAGTTACGCAGTTGAAGCTAAAGGTATAAATTCCTCAACTCCACTTTGTCCTGTAGAGCCAGCACCCGCTTGTGTTAAAGCTGATTCTGCTAAAGGTTGTGAGTGTGGTAAATGGAGATCTTTGACCTTAGGTAACAATGGAACAAGTGCCCAACAATTGTCATGTGGAAAAAGTTTTGATGTAAAATGTAATACTCAATATACATTAAATGGTACCTATGTATGTTCGTCTCAAAGCTGTACAGCTAATTATGTAGTTTCAATAACTAGCCCTTCATTGGTAACAACAACTCAGTCTTTTACTAATGTAATTTCTGGAAACTTAACTTTCAATCAAAATGGAAATTGGTTAGTTACTATTCTTGTTTATTGTGGAAACACAATTTGTGATACATGTAAATTAACTTTTAATGTTCAAGGTTGCGTATGTGATTGCGGAAGATGGGAATTCACATCATTAAATAGTAGTGTCCAAGGTCAAACTATAAGCCAACCTATCGATTGTGGAAAAGGATATAATGCAATTTGTAATAAACCTTATAGCCTTGTTGGAAATTATATTTGTAGTGGAGTTTGTAATGCTACTTATGATGTTTTGTTATTAAATCCAAGTGGAAACCCAGTTTTAAATACTACAGGAAATACAACTCTAAATACGCCAATAATTTTTACAACATCTGGAAATTATACATTATTTATTACAGTTCATTGTGGAAACAATGTTTGTGCAAAATGTGAAATACAGTTTAAAGTTGAATGCCCTCCATTAGATTGTTGTGGAAAATGGGAAAGTAACCTAACCTTAACATCGGGTAACATTAAATTCCCTGTGAAATGTGGTGATATAATTAACTTGAAATGCAAAGTAAATTATACACTTCTTGGAAATTATATTTGTAAAGATACTTGTAGACCAAAATATGTTGTTACAGTTTATAATCCTGATGGAACAACAACTGTTAATACATATACAACTTTGTCAGTACCAGTTAATTTTACTCAAAATGGAACTTATGCAATGCTCATAACTGTGTATTGTGGTAATACAATTTGTGATGAATGTAAAATAATATTCAGGGTTATTGATTGTGAATGTATATGTGGAAAATGGAAAGATTTACAATATACTTTTAGTGGACCATTAATAAAAACATATCCACAACCTCTTAAATGTGGTTCGACAATAGATGCGAATTGTAAATATTCTTATAATATTATTGGTACATATATTTGTAATACAAATTGTCCTGCAACTTATGTTATTACAATGACTGATCCAAACGGAATAACAAGCACTCAGTCTCAATCAGGGTCAATAAATTATGCACCATTGTTTACTATCTCTGGTAATTATACTGTCTTAATAGTTGTTTATTGTGGTGGAAAAATTTGTGATGAATGTAAAATTATTTTTAAAGTTGATTGTGGGGAAGTTAAAAAGTGCTGTCCAGGACAATGGACTCAGCTAACTTTGATTAATCCAGCAGTATCAAATATCCCTTTAAAATGTAATGGACAATTTAAGATTGTTTGTGATTTACAATATACATTTAATGCATCATATTCTTGCCCTGCTAATTGCACTCCAACTTATGTATTATCTATTACAAGGCCAGATGGAACTACTGGAACTAATACTTACACAAGTACTTCAATATCTCAGGTAATTAATTTTAATTTGAATGGTCTTTACACTGTAAATATTTCAGTGCAATGTGGTACTGAAAAATGTGAAGAATGCAAGTTATTTATTCTTTGTGATAAACAAGGAGGAGTAACAAAAGATTATGATGGTAAATTTATAAAAATATTTCCAAATCCATCAAATTCAAATACTTATTTACAGTTACCAGATAACTTTAATAATTACTTGATACAACTAGTAGACATTACAGGAAAAGAAGTTTATACTAAAAAATTTACTGGAGATAACATAATGTTAACAAATTTACTACCAGCTGGTTCTTATGTAGTTATTGTAACAGGAAATGGAAAAAGGTATATCGATTCTTGGATTAAGGACAAATAGTTTAAGATTAGTCTTCATTATCAAAAAACCTGAATAACTAAAATTTATTCAGGTTTTTTGTTGGGATAATACTGATTAAATATTTTCCATGTTGAAACAGTATATTTGCAACAATAGTTTTTAATTTCTTTAATATAAAAGTAATTATGACCAAGTTTTAAAACAATAGGATACTTAATATTTTACAAGTATGAATAATAAAATACGAAAAGAAGACGCATTACATTACCATTCTAAAGGTCGACCTGGTAAAATACAGGTTATACCTACTAAAGAATATAGTTCTCAACTTGATTTATCTTTAGCTTATTCACCTGGTGTAGCTGAACCATGTTTAGAAATAGCTAAAAATGAAGATGATGTTTATAAATATACTGCAAAAGGAAATCTTGTGGCTGTTATTAGTAATGGTACTGCTGTTTTAGGTCTTGGTGATATAGGACCAAAAGCAAGTAAACCGGTAATGGAAGGTAAAGGACTGCTTTTTAAAATATATGCTGATATAGATGTATTTGATATAGAACTTGATACTAAAGATGTAGATGAATTTGTAAGAACTGTTAAAATTTTAGAGCCAACTTTTGGTGGAATAAATTTAGAAGATATTAAATCACCTGAATGTTTTGAAATTGAAAGAAAACTTAAAGAAATTCTATCAATTCCAGTAATGCATGATGATCAACACGGTACAGCTATTATTAGCTCTGCAGCTTTACTGAATGCTCTTGAAATTGTAGATAAAAAAATAGATGAAATAAGAATAGTTGTTTCAGGAGCAGGTGCCTCAGCAATATCATGTACCAAACTTTACAAATCATTAGGTGTTAGATTTGATCAAATTGATATGTTTGATAGTAAAGGGCATATAAATAGCTTAAGGAGTGATTTAGATGAAATGAAAAAAGAATTTATTTCTCCAAGAAATTATAATTCTTTAAATGAAGCAATGGTTGGTGCAGATCTATTTTTAGGTTTGTCAAAAGCTAATTTGGTATCACAAGATATGGTTCGTTCTATGTCTGTAAACCCAATTGTATTTGCTATGGCTAATCCTGATCCAGAAATTACATATCCAGAAGCTATTGCTGCTAGACCAGATGTTATAATGGCTACCGGACGATCAGATTATCCAAACCAAGTAAATAATGTACTAGGTTTTCCGTTTATTTTTCGAGGTGCTTTAGATGTAAGAGCAAGTGAAATTAATGAACAAATGAAACTTGCTGCAGTGCATGCACTTGCTGAATTAGCTAAAAAGCCAGTTCCAGATATTGTAAATTTAGCATACAATGAAATAAATTTATCATTTGGTAAAAATTATATTATCCCAAAACCAGTTGATCCACGACTACTTACAAATATTGCTCCAGCAGTTGCTAAAGCTGCAATGGATTCTGGTGTTGCCAAATTGCATATGAAGAACTGGGACTTATATTCACAAGAGTTAGAGAAAAGACTAGGTCAAGACAATCAAATTACAAAAGTAATAATTAGCAAAGCTCGTAAAAACCCTAAAAAAGTTGTATTCGCAGATGCTGAAAACCTTCAAGTGCTAAAAGCTGCTCAACAAGTAAGAGACGAAGGGATAGCTTTTCCAGTATTATTAGGTAATTCAAGTAATATTAATGAGTTAGCAAAACTCAATAATATCGATTTAAGTGAGATAACAATTATGAATCCTTATGATCAAATTCAAGAAGAAAGATTATTGAAATTTTCTGAAATGTTCTTTAATAAGAGGCAACGAAAAGGTGTTAATGCAGCCGAAGCCAAAAAAATGATGTCATTTCGTAATTACTTCGGATCAATGTTAGTTGAAACAGGCGAAGCAGACGCCCTTATTTCTGGTCTAACAAGAAGTTATCCAGATACAATTCGACCAGCACTTCAAGTAATAGGAAAAGAGGTAGGAGTTACAAAAGTTTCAGGAATGTATATCCTTTTAACTAAAAAAGGTCCACTTTTTTTAGCAGATACAACAGTTAATTTTAATCCAACTGTTTCTGAAATAGTTGAAATAACTGAATTAACATCAAAAGCAATTCAAAGGTTTAATATCAAGCCAAGAATTGCACTTGTTACTTATTCTAATTTTGGCAGTGCCAAAGGTGAAGATGCAGAAAAGATGAGTAAAGCTACAGCAATTCTTCAATCAAAGCATCCAGATTTGGTTGTTGATGGGGAAATGCAAGCTCATTTAGCATTAGATTCTGAACAAATGAGAATCAATCACCCTTTTTCTCATTTTGCATATGGTGAAGCAAATACTTTAATTTTCCCAAATCTTTCTGTTAGTAATGTTGCTTGTAATTTATTAAAAGAATTAGCAGATTGTGAGGCAATTGGACCAATTCTACTTGGATTGAATAAACCAGTTCATGTTTTACAATTAGGTAGTACTGTTAGAGAAATTGTCAATATGGTAGCAATTGCTGTTGTTGAATCTCAAATGAGAAAAATGTAAATTTTTTTGTAAAATTTGTTGTAGAATTTCATTCATTTTTTTATTGTTTTAATTTAATTCCTGAATTAATTGAAAATACCATTATTAGATTTACAAGCTCAGTATTCTACTTATCAAGAATTAGCTGAGGAAAGAGTATTAAAAGTTATGCGATCTCAAAGAGCCATTTTAGGTGATGAGACTAATCAGCTTGAGAATTCTGTATCTGAGTATATAGGAACCAAATATTCATTAGGAGTATCTAGTGGAACAGATGCATTATTGTTAGCTTTGATGGGACTTGGAATGTCATTGAATGATGAAATAATTATGCCAACATTTAGTTTCTTTGCTACAGCTGGTACTGTAGCAAGGTTAGGTGCAAAGCCTGTTTTAGCAGATGTAGATTTTAATTCATATAATATTTCAGTTAATGAGATTGAAAAATTAATAACTCCAAATACTAAGGCTATTATGCCAGTACATTTATTTGGACAAAGTGCAGAAATGGATGTAATTATGAATATAGCCTCTAAGTATAATCTTTTTGTTGTTGAAGATTGTGCTCAATCAATAGGTGCAAATTATAAAGATGGAAGAAAAACAGGATCAATTGGAGATGTTGGCTGTTTTAGTTTCTATCCAACAAAAAATTTAGGTGCAATTGGAGATGCTGGGTTAGTAACAACTAATAATAAAGAACTTTATGATAAAATGAAAATTATGCGTGTACATGGTGGTGAGCCTAAGTATTATCATCAAGTTTTGGGGGGAAATTTTAGGATTGATGAAATTCAATCAGCAGTTTTGAATGTTAAATTACCTTATTTAAACTCGTGGAGCAACAAAAGAAAATCAAATGCATCTGAGTATAAAAAATTATTTATACAAAAAGAAATTTCAGATGAAACGATAATTTTTTCAAACTCAAATAAAATTATTTTGCCTCAGTTTGTTTATGATGTTGAGAATAATCATATAATGAATCAATTTGTGGTAAGAGTTGAACAAAGAGATAAGCTTAAAGTATTTCTAGACAATAAGAATATAGGGAACGAAATTTATTATCCAGTATGTTTTCATGAACAAAAATGTTTTGATTATTTAGGGTATAAAAAAGGTGATTTCCCAAATTCAGAACTTATAGCAAGCCAAGTTTTAGCTCTACCTATTTATCCTGAACTTAATCTTCATCAAATCAATTATGTTGTTGATTCTATTGTTGAATTTTTTAAATAAAAAAAATTTGCAATAAGTATCAATTTTTAAAAATCAATTGTACAATAAATTATGAGACTTCTGGGTTTCTAAATTTAATTATTTTCATAATATGAAGTACTTTTAGAATTGGATAAGTTGGATCTATTTCCCACCATTTTACCCCAAAATTATATCGATTTGGATGTTTATGATGATTGTTTTGAAATAATTCCCCTAACATTAAAAAATCAAAAACTAATGAATTTTTAGAATTATCATTAATGTTGTAATTCCTATATCCATATTTATGACCACACCAATTTACAGTTGCACCATGTATTGGTCCAATTAAAAAATGAATAGGAAGCAATAAAAACCACCAAGGAGAGTTAGCAAAGTATGAATAGATTGAGGTGTAGAGTACTCCCCAACTAATTCTAGAATATAAAGAATCACCAAATTTATCTAAAGACTTCCAAACAGGATAACTCCCTAAAAATTTATCAGAAACTTTTAGAGTATTTTGAACTAAACCAGAATAAATATCCTTTGTATGCATCATCATTGAAATCACATCTTTGTAAAAAACAGGGGAATGAGGATCTTGCTCAGTATCAGAATATGTATGGTGCATTCTATGAAGAATTGCATATGCACTAGGGACTAAATAGGAAGAACCTAATGCAAAATATGTAGAAATGTAAAAGAATTTTTCCCATCCTTTACTCATTGTAAACATTTTATGAGATGCATATCTATGAAGAAACATGGTTTGAAAAAATAATGAAACAAACCAATGTGTTAGAAAAAAAACAATAATTATCATACTATATATAAGAAAATAAAAGGAAAATGAAAAATGAAAAAAGATTTGATTTGTTTTCAGAATTTTTCTCTTTTTGATTTAAAAAATTGTTTTAAAAGAATTGAACAATCTGTATCTAAAACGCCACCAAGAGTATTGACTCTATGATTAAGTGAATTACTATTTGTAATGTTTATAACAGTTCCAGTTGCTCCGGCATGTACATCGTAAGCACCAAAAACTAATTGTTTTAATTTTGTGTTAACCATTGCCCCAGCACACATAGAACAAGGTTCTAAAGTAACGTACAAAGTACATTCATTCAGATACTTTTTGCCTAATATTCTGCATGCTTCACTAATAGCTAAAAATTCAGCATGAGCAGTAGCATTTTTCAATTTTTCAGTTTGATTATGAGTTGCAACTATAATTTCTGAACCTATTGAAATAACTGCTCCAATTGGAACTTCATTGTTTAACAAAGCTAATTCAGCAACTTCAAGAGCTTTTCTCATTAGAGAAGTATGCAATAACATCAGATATTATTTAATAATTAGGACTAATCAAATAAAATAAAAAACGTCAGCCTTAATTGAAATAAGACCGACGTTAAACAATTGCGGAACGGACGAGACTCGAACTCGCGACCTCCTGCGTGACAGGCAGGCATTCTAACCAACTGAACTACCGCTCCGTAATTTTGGATTGCAAATTTAATGAATAAATCTTGATTGAAAAAATTAAATACAATATTAATTTTAAAAATAATATTCAAAATTAAAAAAATATAAATTTGCCAAATATTTTATATAAGTTTCGGAGATAAAAAAGCCGTAGAATATATGATTAAAATATTCAAACGGCTTGAAACCCTAAAGTTAAATTACTTCTTTTTATTATTAACAGTATCTTTCAAACCTTTTCCAGCCTTGAATGTAGGAACTTTTCTAGCTGAAATTTTTATTGCTTCACCAGTACGTGGATTTTTTCCAGCGCGAGCTTTACGTGCAGAAACTCCAAAAGTACCAAAGCCAATTAACTGAACAGTTCCACCCTTTTTAAGCTCAGCTTTTACTGAATCAATAATACCATTAAGAGAAGCTTCAGTGCTAGATTTTGTTTGACCAGTTTTCTTTGCAACCGATTCAATTAGTTGTTGTTTGTTCATTAGTTTATTAAAATTTGTGATAGTTGGAAATAGTTCAAAATTATTTTTCGCAAATCTAATATCCATTATTGAATTACACAAATGTTTATTTCTTAATAGATATGATAAAGACTTGATTAAATGAATATCTAGTATAAAAACTAAACATTTAAGTTATCTCTTCTAAGATTTAGATTTTTTCTAAATAAATTAAAAATATAAGGTTCATTTTTTAATTCTATATTTTTATTCGACAATTTAATTAAACTCATAAAACTATTATTATCTTTAAGTACATCATATAGAAGATAATTATTTGTTGCTGGTAAAATATTTTTAATAGTAAAGATATTTGTTTTTTTTAATTCTTTAGAAATAGAAATTGATAACATTTCTGTAGCTTTTAGTTTAGCATCTAATGAATAACCTGCAATATGCGGAGTAATAATATCACATAAATTAAATAGATTTAAATTAAAAAAAGGTTCTTCTTCCCAAACATCTAATATTGCAGATGTAATTGTTTTGTTATTAAGGGCTTTTATAAGAGCCATTGAATCAACAACTCCACCTCTAGAAGTATTTATTAAAGTAGCATTTTTCTTCATTGACGATAAGAAATCATTATCTACTAAATGATAAGTTTCATATTCTTGCCTCCTAGTAAGTGGTACATGAAGTGTGATTATATCACAATCAAAAATTTCAGTTAAAGAAGATGATTTAAAATTATTTGATGCTAATTGCTTAGGTGGATCATAAACAACTATATTAAAACCTAAATTAATTGCAACTTTCGAAACTATATTCCCAATTCTACCCATACCAATTATTCCTAATTTCAAATTATCATGCTTTAAATAGTATTTATTTAGAATAAAAATTAAACAACTTTGAATGTATTCAGCAACCGCAATTGAATTCGCACCTTCTGATGTAAATAATTTTATATTATTTTTTGCTAAATATTCTAAATCAATGTTGTCAGTTCCTGTTGTGGCTGTACAAATAATTTTTATATTTGAATTTTTTAGAAGAGTTTCGTCAATTTTTGTCACCGATCTTATAATCAATAAATTTGCATCTTCTAACAAATTGTTCTTTATATCTAAAGTTGGAATTAGTTTTAACTCACCAAATTGAGAAAAAGCTTCTTGAGCAAAAAGGATAGATTCATCACACAAAATTAAAGGATTCATTGTAGTTATATAAGTACACTTATTTTTGTAAAAAAATTTAATTCAATGAAAAACAAATTTATACTGATTGTATTAATCAATTCTTTAATTCTGATTTCTTGCAAAACACCAAAATCAGAATCAGGAAGTTTAATTCAAAAAGAAACAACAAAAGATACTACAAAAAATCCTTCAATGCAAGAAAATGATTCTCTCATTAATTTACATAATGAAGAAATGAAAAAGGGGGAGAAAGATATTACATTAGATCAGAAGAAGCAATATAATTCAAAATCTGGTGTTATAGAAATGACAAGTACAATGATTGCAGGAATGAAACAAACAATTTACTTTGATGATTATGGATCAAAAAGAGCAACCTACATTGAAGCACCATCTACTGAAGGTGTTAAAACATCTAGGACAGCAATAATTGAAGATAAAGGTTATATAACTGTTTATGATTTAGATTCTAAAGATGGTAATAAAGCACTAGCATCTGAAGCACAAATTGGTGTTATTGGAACAACTAGTTATGTTGCATCAAATTTAACACCTGAGATAATAAAGGAATTTGATGTAAAGTCAATTGAAGACTTTACAGTACTTGATAAAAAATGTAAGGGTTATACTCTGATAGTTAAAGGAATAAAATCTAAAGTATGGGTTTGGGAAAGAATCCCTTTGTACATTCAAGCACAAATAGGTAATGATAGAATGATAGTAGCACAAGCAAGTTCATTAAAACTTGACATACCAGTTTCTCCAACCAAATTTCAGATACCTAATGATATTAAAATTGAAGAATAAATTTTAAGCTTAACGATTAATGGAATTCGTTTAAGAGTCAGTTAAAAAAATAATAAAATTAAATATAAATGAGCAAATTTTTTAATTCGAGAATGTATCTTTTTATATTAGCAATAAGTTTTTTAATAATTTCTTGTTCTAAAGAGTCACCTAAAACAGCCGGAAATAAGATTAATTCCGAAGCAAGTAAAAGTGGGGTTGTAACACGGCAATTATTAAATGTATATGCAAAAGCTGATAAATTCAAAAATAAAACAGGAAAAATGGAGATGGATTGTTCAATGGCTAAAGACATGAAATTAACATGGTGGTGGGATAATAACGGACGAAAAGAGGCTGTATTATTAGAAACTCCAAAAGAAAGAAATATGTTTCTTGTTGATAGTTCAGGTACAACAAGCTATAATCTTGAAACCAATCAGGGTTTAAAACAAAAATCACCTGGAGGTGCATTTGGTTACTTATCTGAGTTAAGCGGAGTTTTATCAGCTTGCGAATCTGAGGTTGGGAAAAATAAACTAGTGGTAGCAATTGAGGATAAAGTTATAATTAATAAAAAATGTAAGGGTTATAAAGTTATTGGTGCGTCAGGTTTAGATAATGTAAACGCTTGGTTATTTGATGGAATTCCAATGAGAATAGAAATTGATATGGGGAACAAGGTAATTTTTGAAGCAAAATCATTGGAAACTGATATTACTATTACAAGTGAAAATTTTTTAATTCCAAAAAGTGTGAAACTAAAATAAATTTAAAAATAATTTAAAATTTTAGCCGTGAAGATAACTCACGGATTGTGAAATTAATTCACATAATATGGTTACTTAAAAAAGCTAAACAATGATTTTTGATTAAAATCAATGTTAAATAGTTGGCATAATTATTGATTTATACTAATTTTTAAAAGAAATTTAATATAGTAATTGTAAAAAATCGTTACAAATAATTTGTGTGAAACAAAAAACGGTGCTATATTTGCCTACATTCGGTCGTTTGTGAATAGGTTAAAATAAAAGTTTTTACACGTTCATGCGCCCGTGGCTCAATGGATAGAGCATCAGATTCCGGTTCTGAGGGTTGGGGGTTCGATTCCCTCCGGGCGTACAATAGAGCGCTTTTCTGGTAATTCGAGCACATATAAAGTAATATTAGAAAGATAGTAAATAAAAGAAATATAACAAATATTTAATGTCGGATAAAAAACAAAAAAATAATCAGGAATCTACAAACGGATTAATGGATAAACTCAAAAATCCTAAGTTCTTGGGTATTATTGGAGTAATTCTTATAATTTTAATAGGAGGTTTTTGGTATATCAAAGTAAATAATAGTGCAAATAATGCTGAAGCCCAAATTGCATTGTCAAGAGCTAGAGTTATTTATGATAAAGGAGAATTTTTAGCTGCAATTAATGGAGATTCTATTGTTAAATATAGTAAGTCGGAAAAACCTTTAGGATTGAAAGGAGTATCTGAAGAATTTTCTTCAACTGATGCAGGTAAAATAGCTTCTTTAATGTTAGGGAATTGTTATTTAGGATTAAGCAAATTAAAAGAAGCAAAGGAAGCATATGAAAAAGCATCAAGTTCAAGTAGCAGTATTATACGATCAGGATCATATGCAGGAATTGCAGCAATATTAGAATTAGAAGGCAAATCAGTTGATGCTGCCGAAGAATATTTGAAAGCTGTTAAAGAAGATAAGGAAGAGTTGAATGCATCAGACTATATATTCAATGCAGCGAAAAACTATGAAAAGGGAGGAAAAAAAGATGAAGCAATTAATAGTTACAAAGAAGTAGTTGTAAAGTTCGAGAATTCAAATGCTAGTGCTGAAGCAAAAATGGCCTTAGCTAAATTAAACATTACAATCTAACTTACCAAATTAAATGATTACAAAAAATATAATTAATAATAAACAACAACAAACATCTCTTTTGAGAGAAATTATGCAGCGTTTGTTAAAGAACACAATTCTTTTAGCTGCGATTCTGTTTACAGCAACAACTTTGGTTTATTCACAACCATTACCAATTGCTACTATTTCAGGTCGTTTAGCACAGAACCAAATTCGCGTTTTAACTCGCGATACTCTTTATCAAGTAGCAGGTCATTATCAGGTGGCAGGCTTCTTAATCATTGAGCCAGGAACTACAGTAGAGTTCCTTCCAAATAGTCGTTTAATCGACTCTGTAGGTGGTAAAATTATCGCCGACGGAGAAGTAGAGGCAATTTGGAATAGAAACACATTCAATTTGTTATCATATCCAGAGCGTTATTGCGATAGGAATTATGTGATGGCAACTGTAATGCAAGGTGGTCGTCCAGAGCCTTCAATTGATCCATCATCTTTAAATCCAGCAACAGCTTGGAGAAAACCAGATGGAAATACAGTTGGAAATTGTAATCCTCAGCCAAATTGGATGAGTTACGTTCCTTGGACATTGTTCTGGTATGCAAATAGGTTAACTTATTGCAATCAGGATCCAAATCTTCATGACACACCTTATCGCAGAGATGTAACTCGTGCTCCGATCATTTTCCGTGGTCGTCCAGCGAATCGTTATTCACGTGAGTGGGGACACATTGTAATTTTACCAGGTGCTGATACAGCAGTTTTTAGAAATGTTAAATTTGTTAACTTTAGAAAAGATACAAGTGTTACGAATTCTACAGAATTTTATAACCCAAATCAATTAAATGGTTATAATAATTCTCAAATTCTAGCAGGATTTGATTTAAATAATGAAATGAAAAGGTTAACAAGTGGAGGTGGTGGAGCTATTACAGTTTTCTCATCAAAAACTTGGTTAATTGATTGTCGTTTTGATAGCTGTTTTGCTCGTTCTCATGGAGGTGCAGTTCAATTCCTACAAGCTCCTTGTGACAAAACAGGGTTAGTTTATGCAGCAAATCCAAATGTGTATAATAATGAAGTAGGTGCATTAGGTTATGGAGTTGCTGGATGTAGTGCAAATTCGTTTAACACAAATACGATTGTTCAAAATGGCGCTTTTGCTGCTAATGCTGCTCCTTTCCCATTAGTTGGTACGAATGCTCCAGTTAATCCAGAAACTTATGATTTATATAATACAGCTACTAGCGGATATATAATGCCTGTTGGTAATGTTAAAGTTCCTGGAATGACTTCAGTTCCTCCAACAAATTTATTGATTTCACCTAAACCAGCACCAGGTAGTGTTGCTTTATTAGCTAATCCGATTCAATATCGTCCAACTTATGATGATGGTCGTATGGCAGCTAATATGGGAAGAATTCGTCGTCTAATATTTAGAGACAATAGAGTAGTAGTTGGTGCAACTGTTGATGATGTAAAAGGTTACAGGGATACAACAGTAATTGCACCATTGTATAATACTGGAGGCATTGCAAAAAATGAAGCATACGGTGGTGCTGTATATGTTTCAGGTCGTAGATTAACGACAGTATTTTTTGGGGCTGGTCAATCTTTATTAACTCCAATAATTAATGTTCGTATAGATAATGGTGGTCCTTTATTGTGTCAAACAGTTCCTCCTCCAAATGATTCATGTCAAAATGGATCTTATGCACGTGACCCATATGATGAAATAATTTGCGAACGTAATCATGCTGTAAACTTCCAAGCAGCATCAGTATTTACAAATGGTGCAAAAGGAGGTGCATTCCACATAGGTGATAGTTCTTCAATGGTATTCCAACGTGCTCGTTTTGAAGAAAACTTTACAGCTACACCAAATATATCAGGAGATGATTGGGAAAACCGTGCTTTGTTATCTCAAGGTGGTGGTATTTATATGTCATCTAAATCTCCAAGATTAACAATTAAAGATTTGTCTTGGTTTATAAATAACAAGTCTGGTCAAGGAGGTGGTGTTTATACAGGTGCTATTGAAGATGCTTGGAATAAAGATACAGTTTCGCCATTAATTACAGGTGATAGTATTTATTTCTTAAGAAATAAAGCAGAATATGATGGCGGTGCTATTTACACTCAAAGAAATATACAAATTGAATCTAAATATATTTTTTGCGGAAATTGTGCTGATGGTTCTTTAGATCGCAGAATACAAATTAGTGATAACCGTGCTTGCTTATCTGGAGGTGGTGTTACAATAGATAACAGAACTAATTCAGTTAATAGCCGTGGGTCAATTAATCAAACTAGAATTAATGGTAACGCTGTAGGTGATCCTTCATCTAATGATTATCGTTTAATTCTGTTACATAATCCATTAGTTGAACCGTTTGGAAATTTCATTAAGAACTTTGGTACTTATCAAGTTAGAGATTCATTTATTTGTTCTCCTAAATTAATGGAACATGTACTTGGAGGTGGTGGAGTATTCTCATACTATGGTAATAATGGTTCATTTATGGGAACAGAATTTTTTGGTAATTGGGTTATTGGAGGAAATGGTGGAGGTTTGGCAATGATTGCTCCAGTTAGATCAAATCGTTACTTAGGTGCTAGTAACGATCAAGTTGTTGGTGGTGAATTTTTCTGTGGTCCAGAACCAAAAAGTCAATTATCACTAACAAGATTTTTAAGGAATTATGTTAATAAAGATATGGTGACTCCTTTAAATAGGAATCCAAGAGCAAATACAATTCAAATGGGAGATCCTGATAGAAATGGTACAGGTTTAGGTGGGGCAATCTATATAAATGATCGTCAACCAAATGCACCAACACCTGGAGCACCAAGAACCGATTCAATGATTTTACATAGAGTAAGAGTTGAACAAAATCAAGCTTGGTCTGGTTCAGCTGTATATTCAGACAATTATGAAATGCGAGTTGTTATGAATCGTTGTTTAGTTTCTCAAAACAAAGCAATTTCTACAGAGGGAAGAAATACAGATTTAGTCGATAATTATTATACAGATCCAGTTGCTTCAAGAACAGTTGCTGCTACTTTTTATGGTGAATGTGAAGGACCATTAGCATATGGTATTTATAAATATGATCCATTCAAGGTTGCAACTGTATATTCAAGTAATGCTAATTCAGTATATGATAATGATGCAAGATTTATTTTAAGATTACCAGATGCTCCTAATAACATACCTGGTTTAGGATTAAGTGGAACAGATACAGTTCGTGGAAATTATTGGGGTGAGACACAAGCACCTGTTACTACAATATTACCAACTGGAACAATTCAAACAACATTTTTTGTTAAAGGAAATGGAAATTGTGTATTACCACTTAAAAATACAGCTATAATAAATCAACAAGGTCCTTTTGAATCTTATCGTAAAACATTTGATCCTCCAGGAACATATTATACATATCAAAGTATTCCAATTGGTATAGTACCTGATACATTATTAATGGAAGGTCAAGTTTATGATATATTCGATAAAGGAGTTGATATCAAACGTGCTGATTATTCAGATCCTAGATTAGCACCTATTGAAGACTTTGCAGTAGGTATTCCTGCTAGATTAAGATCTTATGCTCCTTCAAGTTTAGGATTTACAGATTCAACTAGTAGATATTATACAGATAAAGTTGTTCGTCGTTTAACACGCGATCCATTCCAAGTTGAGAAATGTAACAATGCTGGTGATTCGTGTTTAGGTAAATTACAAGCAGAATTTGTAGGTAATCATCCAATTGGTTATCCTATGTTCTTACAATCATGTGCAAATTATACTGGATGTAAAGATACATTAAATGATGATCCTTATTCATTGAACCATTCAGTATTTTATGTAGTAAACGTTGAAACTGGAGAGTTTATTCGTTCTACAATGAAACAAAAAGAAGAAGGAAATTGCAATTTATATTCAAGAGTTGAATTTGTACCTGATTCAAATGTACGTAATCCATTAGCTCGTAGATCTCGTGAAGAAAGAGCAGCATTTTCTTATAATGAATTGTATAGATTAACTCCTCAATATTATTTGGAGAATCATAATGGTAATGTTCCTCCAGTGTTTTTACCTAAAATAACTGATGATGCAGTTACAGCTAAACTTAAAAGTATAAGTGCATTAAAATGGGCTCGTCATAGAGCTGCTGAAGTAGAAGATTCAGCTGCATTACTTGGAAGAAGATATGGTAATGGTGTTGCAGATTTAGGAGGACCTGGATTTGGATATTGGCAGAACAATCCATCAAACGCAAGTTTTGGTACAGTAAAAGCAGTTACATATGCAGATTATTATGCTGGAGATAGATATCAAGCTCTTCCTGTAATTAATGGAGATAGAGTAGTTGTTGTTTCTAGAACAAATTTATGGGAAGTTTTAGATAGTATTGCATGGAATGATCCTAATCGTTGGGATGCTACTGATAGAGTATTAGAAGCAGCTAGGGTAAGAGGATTAGAATTTCAAATTAGTACTAATGTATTACCTCCAGTTATATTTGGACAAAGAGATTCACTTGAAAATAAAACTCCAGCTGAATTAAGAAATAGTAGATTCTTAGTTGAAGATAAAGTATATCAAAGTGATCCAACTGGAGTAACTCGTTCTGAGATATTAGATGCTACAGCATATGATATTAATAAATTCTATGATCCTTTGTCATGTTATTTCCCAGACAAATATTTAGGATTAAAATATGAATGGTCACCTCTTCAAGAGTGTCCAAATGTAAACACAACTAAAGAAAGTGCTGATCCTAAATTGGTTAGATTAGCTTCTTGGCTAAAGAGTGAAAATGTATATCCAAATCAACCAGGTCAATATGTAGATCCAGTTGGTGAGAATACACGTGGATTCTTAAGATTTTGGGGTACTCCTCACAATCCTGATGTTGTACCAGGTGGAGAATTGTTGCAAGTTAAAGTATCAAATTATGCTCCAGATGCTAGAATAGTAGATCATTTGAAAGGAATATTAGCTGATAGTGTTGTAGCTAAATATGTGTTTATTTACAAACCATATTACAATTGTGAACAATATGATGTACAAACAGCAAGATACTTACAACAAGATTCAATCGATTTTAGCCAAGGATCAACTGCAACATATCGTTTAAGAATATTTGTTCAAGATACACCTCCTGTATTTAAAACAGATGTAACTCCTTGTCCATTATGTTTAGGTAAAGTAACAGCCAACTTAACTGATAAACTTCGCTTTAACTATGATGTAGTTACAGACGACGAGCAAGAGGATGATGCAGCTGAAGTAGAAGGATGGGATTTTAGATATGGTAGAACTACCTATGGATTTAAATTTACAGATAGAAACGCTAGTAACATTGATAATAATCAAGATGATGATGTAACTGAAGTTAGACCAACTTGGATGGCTGATAAATATTTAACAAATAAAAATTTAACTCCAGATCAAGGTGTTTCAGTAACTAAAAATGGCAATATAATTGTAAGGATTCCAAAAGACGAAGCTTTTGAATTACTTAAAAATCCAGCTCAATCTAATATCGTTTATAATTTTGATACAACCTTTACAGTATTCGTTAATGATGGTCATACTGGTCAAAATTATAAGAATGTTAAAGTAATTGTTAATGTTCCTCCAGTTTTACAAGAAGCAACATTACCGAATGCTAAAGAAGACTTTGAATATAATCCAGAGTTAAGAGATTATTCAAAATCAATTATGGCTGTTGATAGAAATTACAATCAAAGAGTTAGATATTCCTTAATTTACAAAAATGATGCTAATAATGAAAGCAAATTTCAAAATGGAGCAAGTGTAAAAGATGAAAATGGAACTGTTAGAACAAATGATGCATCTACAGCATTCTTAAGTCGTGACCCTTGTTATCAAGAAGCAGGTGTTTTAACTGCTTCAAAAACAACACCAAGTTGGTTAAAGATTAATCCTGTATCTGGTATTCTTTATGGTACACCTGGAATTAATGATGCACCAAGAGGTACAGTAAATGGTTGTCCTCAAGAAGTAGTTACAGTTGTTGCTGTTGATGAGTGTGGATTAATGGATGTTAAATCTTATAATTTAAATGTTGATTCAACTAATCATCGTCCAAGATTTTATGGACGTCCAGCAATTGTTTGTGTTGATGCAGATGATAAATATGAAGACAGCATTTGTGTTACAGATAAAGACTTATTAAGATTGAAAAATGGTAATTGTGATGTTCGTGAAAAACTTCAAGTTCAGATAACTGATCCAGCTGGTGTGTTTACTGCAACACCATCTACAATAAATGGAGATATAACACCAGATTCAATTTGTATAAAAATTACAGCAGCTTCAATTCCAGCCTCATTGAGAGGAAAGAAACTACCTATTACAGTAAAAGTTACTGACTTAGCTGGAAATACTGATCAAATTACATACGAAATTTCTGTTAGTGAACCATTAGTATGGAAGGTTGGATTAGATATAGTTAACACAGTAATTGATGCTAATAGAAGAGTTGCTCCAAATGCTTATCAGAAATTAACTTTCGGATCTGCTCAAAATGCTACTACAGGTGATGAAAATGCTAATCTTGGTAATTTAGACGAAATATATTGTGAATATGAACTTCCACCATTACCTCCAAGAGATGTATTTGATACACGTTGGACAGTAGTTACAAGAAATGGTGTATTAAGAAATATATTCCCTGGATCAGTTACAAATACCATGACATGGAAAGCTACATTCCAAGCAGGAAATTTACAAACTGGAAGTCCAAATTATCCAGTGAGAATTAGTTGGAAGAAAGCAGAAGCTGATAATGCTAATAAAAAAATGGGATTGAATACACCAGATGGGTTATACTTAACAGATCAAAATCAATCATATTTTGCAGTTGATATGGCAAATGGTGCAGCAAGTTCTGTCATTAAGCCAGGTGTTGAATTAATTGCAAATGCAGCTGGTGATTCATTATCATTAGTAATAAAATCTACATTAATAGAAGGATTTAAAATAGTTACAAAGAAACCTACTCTTAATGAGATTGGAGGTGTTGACGATGCTGTTACTGGATCAGGATTTACTTTAAGTTCAAGTATTCCAAATCCATTCTCGACTAGCACACAAATTACAGTAAAATCACAAAAATCTGCTAAAGCAATAATTGAAGTATACGACGTAAATGGTAAAGCAGTTGCTACACTATTTAATGGAACATTTGAAGCAGGTAGTAAGTCATATATCTGGAACGGAAAAGATAATGATGGAAAATCTGTTGGAAGTGGTGTTTATTCATTCAGATTATATGCTGGTGGAGCAATTTTAACAAGAAAAGTAGTTCTTACTAAATAATTATTAAATGGAGGGTAGCAATTGTTACCCTCCTATTATTAAGACACTTTATTATTATCGTATTTAAATTATTAAAAAGCAATTATTAACATTAAAATAAATATTATCAGCATGAATTTGCGTCGTACAATTCTAAGAGTATTTGCTATAGCTCTGGTCTGCTTCGCAGGAGTTCAGGGAGCTTTTGCGCAAATCTCAAGTCAATTTGGAATTGAAATTGTGCCTAGGTTTTACCGCCCAATGCTAGGTGGAACAACACTTGGAAGAAATGATTTCAAAGATTTATATTCTCCAACAGTATCAGATGCTGACAATGGAGTAGCAGGACCATATAATTTAGGATTTTCATTTGATTATAATGGTCAACTTTATAGTCAATATTTTATATGTGTAAATGGTTGGATTACATTTGCAGCTCAAGGAGCTTATTTAACATACAATCCAAATTCTTTATTCAACAATATGCGACCTAATTTAACATTAGCGCCATATTTTGGAGATCACTTTTTAAGAACTTTCGGAGTAGATATTAGCGATCCAGCAGGACGTGCTTATCGCCCTAGTTTAGTAAGAGTTGTAAATATGCCATCTGCAAGAGTTGGTGGTATTCAAACAGAACCAGATACAGTTGTTATTGAGTGGAATAATATGAACATAAATTTTAGATTCGATCCATTAAATCCAAATTCTCCTTCTACTCCATTACATCAACCACAAGCTACTTCAGTTGGTACATTCCAATGTTGGATTATACAAGCACCAATTGATCCTGTTAAGAATCCGAAAAATTCTAAACAAGGTGATATTGAATTTCATTATGGAGCTTTAGGTTCTGCTGGAATTGTAAAAGTAAGTGGTACTTCTGTAGGTATTGAAGATGATCCTTATCAATTTGGTGGATTTTCAACATTTATTAATGCTGTTGCTTTTAGAGAAACTGGATTATTAGATAGTGCTAAATTCAGTAGAATGTTAAGCAATGGTACTTGGCCACCATCTGGAAATCCAGGTTTATGTTTTAGATTTAGTGGAAGAAAAGTTAGAGGTCAAGGAATTTGGGGTGATGGAGATGCTGATGTTTCTCAATCAGATCCACGTACTCCTGATTATTCATGTGAAGGACAGAGATTATATGTCAGTTATAAAGATGTAATCACAATTTTAAGACATGCTGCATTTGGTCAAGGACCAGATCCAAATTGGGATTATACATTTGGTCAGAATGGTTACCATGGTGATGTTAACCATGATGGAAGATTCTTTTACTCTTCAAGCAATTGGAATGGAACTTCAGATTCAATTATTAATGGCAAAATATTTAGATACATAAAGTATGAAAGATCAAAAACTGTTGATTATAATGTACCATTCTCATTTGATCCAACATTTGAAAGATACTTGTTTGATGCAGATGAAATGGATGCTGCTTTGATCATGCATTATTTAGCTGCAAAATTACCAGTATTACCTTGGTTGCCAGATACTTTACCTCCTTTCACAGGAAAAGTTAATCCTTTAAATGAATCTAACGATATCAATATATCTTCAAGTCTAGTAAACAAAGGTAATACAATTGATATTCCTCTTACATTTAATGGTTTTGTAAATGGATCTGTTGGTTTATTAATTAATGTTTCAAATGGTTCTAAAATAGTTGACATTAAAGCAAATGACAAAATCAATTCAGGTTTAGTTCAGGTTGTAAATAATGATAATACTGTTGCATTAGCTGCAGCAGGCAAGTTTAGTCCAGATGAAGTTATTGCCATTTTAACAGTAGAAGCTCCTGAAAGTGGAGAAGTTATATTTAACAATGTTAAAATTAATGGTAAAAATCTTGGAGTTCGTAAATATAGTGTTAATAATGGTGTAACTGGTGAGTTGCAATTGTCTTTAAATTTAGTTCCAAATCCAATATTTGCAAATAATTTAGCTGTTATTAACTACAATATTCCAACAAATGGTAATGTTAAAATTGAAATATTTAACAATACTGGGAAATTAGTAAATTCATTAGTTGATTCAGAAGTTAAATCTGGTTCATATAAAGTGAGTTGGAATACTAAAGATGTTAATGATAATACTATTGAAGCTGGTTCTTATTATTGCAAGTTAACATTTGATGGCAACACAAAAGTAATGCCAATTCAAATTATTAAATAGTTTGAAATAAAAAAAACTATGGGACATATACAAAGTATACTTATAAAATATTCTTTTTTGTTTATTTTAATTTGTATATGTCCTTTAAGTTTTGTTTATAGTCAGAAATTAATTGAGTTTAAAGTAAATTTTGATACTTTAAACATTAATTATTGTCAAGAAGATCGAAGTTTTATAATGCCAGTTTGGACTCAAGATTTTGATTTCGTTGATAGTATTTATAGTATTAGAATGGTTGTATTATGGGACAAAAGTTCTCTAAAAATTGAAGATGTTGTCTGTAGTCAAAACACAATTTGCAATACAGCTGAGATATTATCTAAAAAAGTACTTATAGATCCTGAAGGTGGTAGGTTAGTAGTTGAATTTGGAAATAGTAAATTTCCATTAGTTGGCAAAAATATTCCTTTAATGTATTTAAGCGGGAAAGTTATTAAAAAAGGTCAAATTAATCTCCCTGATGGGTGGATTACAGTAGCACCAGGTATTGATATCTTAAGTCCAAATAAATATTTACAGAAAATTAGTACAGGATTTGTAAAGATTATAAAAGATACATCAGAAAAAAATAGAGCTAGAGTATATATTTTAGATAAAGATATTGATACAAATAAATTAGATTCTGTTACATTAAATGTTGAAAAATTCAATAAAAAAGGTGTATATAAATTTAATTTCAATATAGTTAGTGATATTAATAAAGTTAGAATAGTTGATTGGAAGAGTGCTGTTGTTTACGATTCAATGAGATGGAAAGTAAAAAATATTAAGATTGTAAATGATACTTTGTATGGTGAATTTGAATCTGAAAAGGAAATTGAGATTGGAGGTCCATTTATTAAATTGATTTTTACAAGAACTAGTGACAGTAGTTTTTCAAGTTATATAAGAGTTAATAGTTTTGAATTGAATCAAGAAAGTTGTATTTATAGTATTGATAAAATTGATTCAAAAATCAACGCTAATTCAATTATGAAGAAGGATACAATAAGTAGTATTGAAAGTTACGGAGTAGAAAATAAATTAAATGTATATTATTATAACAATTCATTAGTATTTAATAATGTTCAAGATTTTAATAATATAGATTTATTTAATTTAAGTGGAAAAATACTCTTTAGTAAAAAGAAAAATCATTCTGAAAAGAATATAGTTATTCAACTTAATGAGAAGTTAAGTAATGGTAAATATCTTTTATTATTTACCAATGAAAATTTGATAAAAAAATATAAACAAATAACAATAATAAATTAACTCTATCCAAGAGAGTAAATTATGAACAAAAAGTATTGGTTAGGAGGTCTGATTGCAATTATGATGTTAACATCAATTGCAATTCAAAAAACTTCAGCGCAATCTGGCCCTGACAAATTTTTACCTATTCTGAGTTTACAAAACCCAGTTGCTGGTGATCCAGAAGCTCCTCTAGAGCAATTTGTATCTGAGCCAGGTCCTGGCGAAAAACGTTATGTATCTATGCCAGTTTTTATTAAAAACGGCTTAGAACAAACTACTTACACAACTGGAAATAAAATTGTATCTGGCGAGCCAATTTACAGTTTTCAATTTAAAATTCAGTACAACAAAACTCATCTTAAATTTGTTGGGTTAGAAAAAAGAGGTCCAGCAAATGGAGATACAACTGTTTTGGCAAAAGATTTTAATTTAGCAGCTAAAGTTGCTGACGATTCTACTTACAAAATTCAGACAACTAATGGAGCGTCTTTGTATGGATCAAGAATAATGATTGATGGAGCATCAACACTTCCATTACCATTATCAAGAGCATTAACAAATAATCCTCCAAAAGGAAACTGGGATTTAAGAGGTTGGTCTGTTCTATTTTGGGCGAAGTTTGAAGTAATTACTGATCAATTTGGTAATAATATTACTGGAGGATTAAGTAGTGGTATTGATCGTGATCAAATCATAATTAACAAAGATTCAATACATTATGGTGGAAACATTGGTATTCGTTATGATCCAACAAATATTACTCCAGCAATGGTTGCAAGAGGATTCCATCCTGCTCCAGCGTCTATTAGACCAAGTTCTAATGTGATTTTCCCTTCAATTCCATCTGTTGCAAGTTATCCAAATAATTATGGAGCTAGAATAGTATGGATTGTAGCTAGACCAGAAATGGACTTACGTCCATCTAATTTAGTTAAATCTCTTAATGGAGATTCAACAAATTGGGAATTAATACTTCCAATTAGAACATGGTATAAGAATACTAATATCGTTGCAAGACAATTAACTTTAGTAAATTTATTGAATGGAACAGAATTAACAAACATTGATATTCAATCTGATAATAATTGGCTTAGAGTTGATACAAATACTACTTTTGGTGCTGGAGGAAGTTCAAACCCATTTTTAGAAAGAGGTTATCAAATTAGAAAAGTTGGATTACAAAAAATAGTAAATATAATTGCTAATCCTGCTTTATTAGCTAATGGTACTGGTGATAATCCATCAGATTATCCAGCACCTGGTTTTTATACAGGCTATATTACTTTTAAATCATCTGATGCAGTTAATAGTGCTTTGAGATTGAAAGTTACTTTAGTTGTTTATAGAAATCCATTAGAACCAAATTTAAAATATGAAGATGAATCAGATAATCAAAAAGGAATTCAACTTTTAGTTAGAAACTCAGCTCCAACTCCTGATACTACTTACATGACTTTTGGTTCTGGTAAAGATGCAACTAATGGTTTAGATACATTGTTTGGTGAGGTAGAAGCATTACCAGGTGATACAATAATGTCAAACAAATTTGATGCAAGATGGTTCCCTACTACTAATATTACTGATAGAGATGGTTCTATTCATCCAAATAGAGGTTTTTACGATGAAAGAGATGACCTTCCAGATTTAAGTTATGATAATTCAGATCCTTACGGACGAACACCTTCAACTGGCGCTACTCCTAAGCCTACTATTAAACATAATAGTATTGATATTCGTAATTTTAAATCAGATACAACTATTGTTTATTGTGCTAAATTTTCAGCAGGAGCTCCTAATTTTTATCCAATATCTATCGAGTATGATGTAAATGATTTCCCTATAGGCTCTATAGTTTATATTAGAGACGATGTGAATGGAAGTTTGTGGTCAACTGATTTAAGAAATTCAACTGGTCTAGGTGGTTCAAAAAGAGCATTTTATATTAGAGACCCGAACATTAAAGGTTTCTGTATAGAATATACATTACCAAAAGTTACACAATTCCCAGAAATGAAAAACGGTTGGAATTTCATATCTATGCCAGTTCGACCAGGAGATCCAAGATCTGGAAGTGTTTTCCCAAATGCAGGATCAGGTAGACCAATTCGTTTTACTCAAGCACAATATTTTTCAGAAGATAGTGTTGCCCCAGGAATTGGATATTTTATTAAGTATGATAATGACTTATGGAAACTTGATCAATACGTTTCAGGTGCTAAAATTAAAGAGATACATGAGTTAACTACTCCATATAGAGTAAAAATATTTGAAGGTTGGAACTCAGTTGGAGGTTTATCTGCTACTGCTTCAACAGCAGATATTGCATTTGGACCAATTGGAGGATTAGCAACTCCATCTAGAGTTGGTGAGGTTTATCGTTATGTAACAAATAGAGGATATGAACAAGTTTCATTAATTCTTCCAGGTTTTGGATATTGGATTAAGATAAGTAGTTCAGGTTATTTCCGTATTAAACCTCTTCCAGGTTCATTTGGAAAAGAAGCACCAGCTTTAAGTGACGAGTATAGATTATTAAATAAGATTACACTGATTGATAATTCTCAAAAATCTAGTTCTTTATATTTTGGCTCCAACAAAATTAATGATACTAAATATGAATTACCTCCATTACCTCCAACTGGAATGTTTGATGTAAGATTTAATAATAATGGATTTGTTAGTTCAACAAATAATGTTAGTGGTTCTCATACAATTAACTTACAAGGAGCTGATTTCCCAGTTGTGTTAAGCGTCTCAAATTCAGATGCTAATTATACAGTTGTTGATGCATTAACTGGTGAAGTATTTGGGGAAGTTAAACAAGGAACTAATTCTAAAGTGACAATTAACAATTCTAAATCAACTTCGTTGAAATTAGTTGGAAATGGCATTTCAAAAGTTTCTTTAGGTTCAGCTTTTCCTAATCCAGTTCAACGTAAAGCAATGTTCTCAATTAGCCTACCAAATGAAGAATATGTTAAAATCAAATTAAACAATTCTATTGGTAATGAAGTAAATACATTATTCGAAGGAAAAGTTGAAGGTACTAAATCTGTAGAATTTTCTGTTGAAGGACTACCTTCAGGAATTTATTATTATACAATGACTACTTCAAGTGGTGTTAAAGAGGTTCGTCAATTAGTTGTAAATAAATAATTTTTAACAAGTTTTATAAATGGGTGAGAAATTGAGTAAGTAGAAATACTTAAATTCATATTTCTCACCCATTTTATTTTAATAAATAAATTATGAAAAGAGTTGTATTGATACTTCTAGTGATGGTAAATATAAAAGCATTACAATCACAAATTAACATCATAGATTCAGTTAAATTTACATCTGATTCACCAAATACTGATTTACCAATTAGTTTACCATTTGGTTCAGGTGATAAATTTACTGATGGATTAGATTTAAAGGAGAGGGAAACAATAATACCTGGTCCACCTCCTCAATCATTTTATGTATGTTTTACAGATCAGCATCTTGAGACGAAAGCTATTGGTGATAGATCTATAAATGATTTTAGAGGAATTCCTGATAATGTGAAAAATTTCTCAATAGATACCTATAAATGTACTTATGAGTTTGAAATATTTAGATATATTGGTACAAAAGTTATTATAAATTTTCCAAATAAAATTTTATCAAAAGGAATTGATTCGATTAATTTTCAAGATGTACAACTTTCAGGTAAAAGAGTAAATAAAACAATAAAAGATGGGAACAATATTATTGAAATAAATGAAGAAGGATTGAAATATATTCAAATGACTGTATATTATAATTTAAAAAGCTTAAGAGTTAAAAGTATAAATGAGGAGAAGGTTAAAGAATTTAAATTAGTCCCAAACTATTTTATTAAAGGTAATAAAATCTTCTTAAATTTACCTAATAATGTAAATACATTAAAAATTTATAATAGTCTAGGAAGTAAACAATTAGATTTAGAAATTAAAGATAATCATATAACAATTGAGAATCTAAATTCAGGGAAATATTATGTAATTCTAAATGGTAAGAATAGTTACAAAAGTGAATTAATTGTTGAATAAATTATTTTAAATTTTATAATTAAAGACATAGAAATTAATTTCTACCCAAAAATTCTTTATTCCAAGATTGAAAAATTAATGAAGGAGTTGCATCAGGGTGAATTTTTAAAAGTTCATAAAATAAATGTCCTAAACGATTTGATCTTAAGTCTCGGACATCATAAGCTCCACCTTTAATAAATGAATCTTCACCTATTTCAATTAGAATACCAGTTAAGTTTGCAATATACCTATTTTCAATTAGCCAATAAAGATATGCTGATGCAAAAAAATGTTGTAATTTATCTTTATCGTAAACATTTGGTTGATCTATAAATAAATGAGATGGTAAATTTTGAGTTCTTTTGATAAAATTTAGATTAGATTCAAATGACAAAGGAATTTTTAGTCCAAAAGTAAAAGGTATATTCTTATGCTCAAAGGTTGAATAAAGGCAAGTTAATAATGTAAGTCCAAGATCATTGTTACAAACTTTCTGAGAATATAAATAAATTAAATCAAGTTTTGTTAAATCTGTTAAAGTAGAATCTTTGTTTAATGAGTCTATAACCCAATTTCGGGTCAAATAACCAGATTCAATTAAAGAAGGAATTACAAAACTAAAAGTTTGTGATTTTAGGATAATAAAACTTGAAAAAAGGATAAAAAATAAAGTAAGAGTTTTAATTGTTTAGATATTTATATAGATTTGAAAATAATTAAACTTTATTATTCAAATTTAACAAAAAATATAATTTTAAAAAAAATCATGTGTGGAATAGTTGGATACATAGGTAAAAAAGAATGTTTGCCAATTCTTTTAAATGGATTGAGAAGGATGGAATATAGAGGCTATGATTCAGCAGGTGTTGCAATATTAAATGATAATATTAGTATATGCAAACAAACTGGAAAAGTAAATGATTTAGCAAATGTTGTTAAAGATAAAGTTTTAACTGGTAACATTGGAATTGGCCATACAAGATGGGCAACTCATGGAGAACCTAATTTTGTAAATTCTCATCCACATTCTGATTCAAAAGAAGAAATCGCCTTAATTCATAACGGAATTATTGAGAATTATGCATCTATTAAAAAATCATTAATCTCAGAAGGTTATACATTTCGTTCTGATACAGATACAGAAGTATTGGTTCAATTTGTGAGATCTTTATATGATAAAATTGGCGACTTAGAAACCGCATTTAGATCTGCATTAAAACAAGTTGTTGGTGCTTATGGTATTGCTATGATAAGTTCTTTAGAACCAGATAAACTGTATATAGCAAGAAATGGTTCGCCATTAGCTTTAGGCATTGGTGATAATGAATATATTGTTGCAAGTGATGCTTCTGCTATTGTTGAATATACAAGAAATGTAATTTATTTAGGAGATGGCGAAATGAGTATTTTAACAAATGAAGGTTATTCTATAAAAACTATTGATGATGTACCAGTAATCAGACAAATTGAACAAGTTAGTTATGATATTGATGCGATTGAAAAAAGTGGATTTGATCATTTTATGCTAAAAGAAATATTTGAACAGCCAGATACAGTTAAGAATGCTATGAGAGGTAGATTGCTTGAAGATAATGTAAAGCTTGGTGGTTTAGAGCAAATTAAAGATAAATTAAGAGATTCTAAAAGAATTATAGTAGCTGCTTGTGGAACTAGTTGGCATGCTGCTTTAGTTGGAGAATATATGATTGAACAATTAGCTGGAATTCCAGTAGAAGTTGAATATGCAAGTGAATTTAGATATAGAGAACCTATAATACAACAAGATGATATATTAATTGCAATTTCTCAATCAGGTGAAACTGCAGATACTTTAGCAGCAGTAAGGGAAGCCAAGCAAAAAGGGGCTACTACATTAGGTATTGTTAATGTTGTAGGTTCTAGTATTCCCAGGGAAACAGATGCAGGAGTTTACTCACATGCAGGACCTGAAATTGGAGTTGCTTCAACAAAAGCATTTACTTCTCAATTAACGGTATTAGCATTATTAGCAGTTAAAATGGCTAGAATGAGAAGGATGGGGGCAAATGAAGGTAGAAACATTATTAATGCTTTGAATGATTTGCCAGATAAAATAAGTAAAGCCTTATTGGTAAATGATCAAATAAAAGAAATCGCTAAAATTTATGCAGATAGTAAAAATTTTTTATATTTAGGGAGAGGCTTTAACTTTCCTGTTGCTTTAGAGGGTGCTTTAAAATTAAAAGAAATTAGCTATATACATGCCGAGGGTTATCCAGCAGCTGAAATGAAACATGGTCCAATTGCTTTAATTGATGAAAATATGCCTGTAGTATTTATAGCACCAAAAGATGAAATATACAATAAAATAATTTCCAACATAGAACAAGTAAAAGCTAGAAGTGGCAAAGTGATTGCAATTGCAACAGAAGGAGATGAAACAATAAAACATTTAGCAGATCATGTTATTTATGTCCCAGAAACATTGCCTTTTTTAGCTCCTATTATAAATGTAATTCCATTACAATTGTTAAGTTATTATATTGCACTGGAAAGAGGATGTAATGTTGATCAACCTAGGAATTTAGCAAAAAGTGTAACTGTGGAATAGTGTACTATTAAACTAAAATAAGTATTGAGTTTGATAAAAATATTAATAGAAAAAAATAAGTTAATTAAGTATGCTCCAATTTTAAGTGGAATATTATTAGGACTATCATTCCCACCAAACCCATTAGGTGCTTTATTTGCAGGTCTTGGCTTTATTCCAATTCTATTTTATATAAAGTACTCTCCTGATTATAAGGATGTTTTAAGAAAGTGCTATTACACAATGATAATTTTTACCCTTTTATCCAGCTGGTGGATGGGTAGTTGGCAAGCTAATTCTGACAAATTTTTAATATTAACTTGTATAGCTTTTATTACTTTACACCCATTGTTTTATTTACCAGCCTTTGTTATTTATAAATTCGTATTAAAAAAATGGGGAGAATTCGTAGGTTTAATTTGTTTTTCTCTATTTTGGTGCTTTGGTGAATACCTACATTCCTTAAGCGAAGCTAGTTACCCATGGTTTACGATTGGTAATACTCAAACATATAATTTATTGTATTCTCAATTTATAGAATATACAGGGGTTTGGGGGTTAAGTCTTCTAATTTTATTTCAAAATTCGATTTTAACTTATCTAATATTTTCTAGAGAAAAGGAGATTATTATAAAGAAAAATATACTTAAAAAATCAATAATTACATTGATAGTAATTATTATAGTACCCTACTTTTTTGGAATTTACAAAGTATTTTATGAAAGTGGGAGCTATAAAAAAATAAAAGTAACAATTATACAACCTAATATAAATCCTTGGGATAAATGGAATGAAATTGATACATCAAATCAAATTAAAATAAATGCTGACCTTAGCATTAAATCATTAAAATCAGAAAAAACGGAATTGTTCTTATGGGTAGAAACTGCAATTCCGTATCCATTAAGACATCCAACATACAAGGATAAACTTCAAGAAATGACATCATTTGTTGATTCGATAAATACACCAATATTAACTGGTTTTGCGGATTATGAAGTTTATGACAAAAAAAATAAAATCTCAAATTCATCTAGAAAAGAAGAAAGAATAATAGATGGAAAAAGTGATACAATTAATTTTGATTATTTTAATTCTGCTGGATTATTTATTCCAAAATTTGGATTAAGTAGTATTTACCATAAAACCCAACTTGTACCATTTGGAGAAAGAATCCCATTCATTGATGCAATTCCATCATTATCAACTATGTTAACATGGGGAGTTGGAATTTCTTCGTGGGGACTTGGGAGTGAAGTGTTAAATTTAAAACTTAATGATAGTATAAAAATCGGGACAGTAATATGTATTGAAAGTATATACCCAAACTTAGTGAGAAAATTCGTTGATAAAGGTGCGAATTTATTGACTATTATTACAAACGATGGATGGTATTTAGGTACTCCTGGTCCAATACAACATAATCAATTCGCAGTATTAAGAGCAATAGAAAATAGAAGATCTATTGTCAGAGCAGCAAATACTGGTATCTCTTGCTTTATAAATCCTTATGGTTATAAATTAAAAAAATCCAATGAAGGTGTAAAAACAACACTTACTGAATCTGTTGAGTTAAGGAATGATAGAACTTTTTATGTTAAGTATAATGATTGGTTGCCAAAATTATGTGGGGTTATATCACTACTTATATTACTTTTTTCAATATTAAAAAAAAGCTCATAAGTTAATTATGAGCTTTTTAAAATTTATTGAACAATTTATTTTATTAAAAACTTTTCTTTACTGATTATTTGAGTTTTCCCAACAATCCCTACCTGAAAATTATTGGCATATTTAGAATAAGCTCTAACAACATCAGCCTTAGTTACAGAATTTATTAAATTGAAGGAGAATGCATATTTCCAATCTCCAAACGATCTTTGTGCAGAATAAATTGTATTTGCAACAGAAGAATTTGTCATTTGGCTCATAAAAAAGCTAGTTGAATAAACATTCTTGGAATAAGAAAACTCAGTTTCATCAAAATTACCATTCTTCAAATTATTAAGTTCTGTTTTCATTACAGAAATTGATGAGTCAGGATTGATTGTACTAACGCTCATAGTTCCAATTAATTTACCTAGTGCAATTTGAACACCAGCTCCGGGTGCATAAGATAAGTTGCGTTTTGTACGAACTTCTCTGAATAAAACTTCACGGAAATAATTTGATCCAACTCTTAATGCCCAAGCATCTTTATCAGTTATATCAGGTCCAACAAACATACATTGTATATAAGTTGTAGGTAATGGTTTGTCAACCATCTCAACTTTTGAATCATTAGGAAATTGAATTGGTAATACATTTGATCCTTTATAGCTACCTAATTGCATTGAAGAAAATCCTTTAATTTTTAATTCAATATCTGTTATAGTAACATTTCCAACTATTACAACAATTAATCTTGATCTTTCAGAAATCATTTTGTAATAGTTGCTCATTTCACTTATTGTACAGGCTCTAACATCTTTTTCATAAGATCGCTTTGATAGTATAAGATGATTTAGTTTTATTAGACTATCTGCAATCAAATTTGCTAAAGGTTCAGGACGAGACCAACGTGAGTTTACATTGTTAATTCTACGTTTAAGTATATTTGAAAACTCTACTGAATCAAAGTTAGGATTTAAGATTAATGAAGAAAATAAATCCCATGAGTTGTCAAAATGTTGTTTTGTACAGTTCATAGTAAAAGTAACCCCTCTTTGCCCACCATCGCCTCTAATCGAAGTAGATGTTTTGGATAAAAAACTTCTTAACTGATCTTTTGGAAATTTATTAGATCCACTTTCAGTAATAAGTTCACTTACGAATGATGAAATCTCTGGGTTGTTATTTAATCCATCTATCATGCCACCTTCAAAACCAGCTATAACAGAAATTAATGGACTCTTAGAGGTTTTAACAATAACCTTAATTCCATTGGAATTAAATTCAGAAACATCACTAGGTGGTTGTGAAAATATATTTACTTGTAAGGAAATTGTTAGTACTATAAAAATTAAAATTCTATTTTTCATGTATGTTATTGAAATTATTAAATTAGGTTGAATAAAAAAATTGAAAATCTAATTTGTAGATTATTACCATTTTAGCAAATTATCATTGGCATTAATTTTCAATGATTCCTCTTTATCACTACCAATTCCTAAAACGAATGGTTTATTTAAAAGGTATTTTTTTATATAATTGTTTATATCTATTTCATTAATTGTTAATGAATTTTTATCAAATTCATCATAATATTTTAAGGATGCTTTGCTCCAAATTCTAGCAGTAGTATTGATATTGAATGACTGTGGATTATCTTGTTCGAAATATTTTCCATCTGAGATAATTTGTTTTGCAGTTGCTATTTCTTCTGTTGTAAAATAGCCTTTTTCAGACATCTCTTTAATTTCTTTTTTTATCAATTCAATTACTTTATTAACGTTATCAACTGGAATTGTTAAGTAACAACCCAATGATGAAACATTCATTGAAGATCCAAATCCAAATCCTCCAGTAGTAACTAACCCACTATCAATAAATTTTTTATAGAATTTAGAAGTTCCTTGTCCTAAAATAGTTCCAATAATTTCAGCAGTATAATCATCTTTACCATCTTTAATAACAGAATGACCTCTAAAAAGCATTCTGACTAATACGTCAGGTACTTTAGCTTCTCTTTGTATTAATTGTGAAACTAGAGGAGGAAAAACAGGGGGAGAATAAGTAGGGAAAGGGTTTTCACCTTTTTGCCAATCACCTAAGAATTTTTTAGCTAATGATTGAACATCTTTATGTTTAACATCTCCAGATATTATAAGGGCTGAATTATTAGGTATGTAAAATTTTTTTTGAATTTGTTTCATCTTTTCTACAGTGGCACTATTAATTACTGGGCGCTGACCAAGTGGTTGTTTCCTGCATACAAAAGGATTCCACATAGCAGAATCTAAAGCATATCTTAAAGAAAAAGTAGGCTCAGCTTCATTACGATCGAATTCACCAAGAACAACTGGGCGTTCACGTGCAAGTTCATCTTCTTTAAACATTGGAGAACGTATTGCATTCGCCATAAATTCAACACCTTCCACTAAATTTTTGGAAGGAAGAGTAAAAAAATAAACAACGACTTCATCTGAAGTATAACCATTAAAAACAATACCCAATTGATGCAACCTATTCATGTAAACTTCTTGAGATGGCAATACAGCATTGGCTTTAAAGAACATATGTTCGTATAAATGTGATAAACCAGCGAATTCTTCTGGCTCTGTAAACGAACCATTTCTAACAGCAATCGAAATTGTTACAAGTGGAACATTATTGTTTTCAATAGTAATAACATCTAATCCATTAGATAATTTATCAGTTTGAAATGGAGAATTGTAGTTTGAAGATAATTTTTTAGATGCTGATTTACTTTGAGCATGAATAAAAATATTTAAATTCGAGTAAAAAATTAAAGTAACAAATAAAACTAAATTAAATTTGATTTTCATTATTAAACAGTATTAAGTAAGTAAAATATTGTAAAAAAATATTGTAGAAGTGACTTCCTGAAAATTTATGGAATTAATGTTTAAACTATTAATTAATAACAACTTTAAGGTCTTTCGAAATATTATCAATTGTATGTTGAACCCTGATTTCATTCTTTTTCTGAGATTCAATAGAAGTTAGAGCATGCATAACAGTTGTATGGTCTCGTCCGCCGAAATGATTGCCAATTGTTTTAAGTGAAGAATTAGTTAAATCACGAATCAAAAACATAGCAATCTGTCTTGCAAAAACAACTTCTTGTTTTCTTGTTTGTCCTGTTAGTAAATTCATTGATATACCCAAGTTCTTACATACAGCATTTTGAACATCTTCAATAGTTACATTTTGGTTATGAATTGAATTAATTCCTTGAACAACTTCACGAGCTAAGTCCATAGTTAAAATTCTGTTTTGGAGAGAACATTCTGCTAAAAGCCTTATCAATGTTCCCTCTAATTCTCTTACAGAGCTAGTAACATTTTGAGCAACCATATAAAGAATATCAGCATTAATTTGATGCCCTTCATCTAAACTAATTTTATTTAAAATAGCTACTCTGGTTTCTAAATCTGGAGATTGAATATCTACTGTTAATCCCCATTGAAATCTGCTTGTTAATCTTTCATCTACTCCTTTTAATTGTTTTGGAGGTACATCGCTAGTTAAAACTATTTGTTTGTTAAATTGATGTAGAGTATTAAAAAGATGGAAGAAATTATCTTGTGTTTTTTCTTTACCAGATAAAAATTGAATGTCATCAACAATTAAAACATCTGTAGATCTATAATGAGAGGCAAACTCTTGTGTTTTGTTGTATTGAATAGAATTAATAAAATCAATTCCAAATTTCTCAGAGCTAATATAAATTATTTTTTTTCCGGTATTGTTTTGTAAAATTTCACGTCCAATGGCTTGCGCAATATGGGTTTTGCCAAGCCCAACACCACCATAAATAACAAGAGGATTGAATCTTGTACCTCCAGGATTATCTGCAACAGCTTTAGCACTTGCATATGCTAATTCATTATTACTACCACGGACGAAATTATCGAATGTGTATCTAGGGTTTAACATACCCTCAACTTCACTAGCAGTTTGTAAAGGAGCAATTAACTCAAATGTAGGACTAGGATTAAAATTGCTTTTTAACTCCTTATCTTCTTTTTGAAAAATTTTATTATTATTAGTTGGTGCTTTTACAGATCGTTCGGAAGCTGGTTGAGAATTATTTTCTTCAATAAAATATCTTAATGAGCCTGTAACTCCTAATACATCAATAATAGCTTTACGTATTATACTATAAAAGTGCTCTTCTATCCATTCATAAAAGAATTGATTAGGAACTTGAACAGTTAGGTTAACTTCTTGCAATTCTAACGGTTGAATTGGTTCAAACCATGTTTTAAAAGATTGATATGGAACTTTTTCTCTTATCATTTCAAGACAGCGTGACCAAGCCTCTATAGCTTCTGTTTGTTTTAGCTCAATCATGCTGATTAAAAATAAAAATAGTGGAAATAATTATGAAACTAAATTGGGGCATTTGTGTAATTTTTGTTTTTGCCCAAATCTTAATTATGCGAACTTAATACAAATATATTTTCTTTACAATTGTTTCTCAGTTCCACGCAAAAAAAAATTAAATTCATTAGAAATATATTGGATTTTATATTATTAAGACTTTAAAATAATTAAATATTGAATGAAAAAAATGTTTAGTTATTTAAATATGAAAAGTTTTATTAAAAAATCTTTAATTGCAATAAATTAAAAAAAGCCTTATTGTTGCAAATCTCTTTTACTTTAAAAATTTAAATTCTAATTGATAGGAGTTAATTTTTTAAACATAATCTCTCAAAATCAAACTTATAATATACTTATTGGTTAAAAGGATTTTTAAATAAATCTTTAAATCTTATTTGTATTAAATAAAAACAAATGAAAAAAAGTTATTCTCTCTACTTATCATTATGTGTTATAGTTGCTTATTTGTTTCTAACATCATCAACTGATAACGAAGCAAAACCTGAAGATTCATCAGTAGTAAATGAACTTCAAACAAAAGCAATAGAGTTAAAAGGTTCAATATTTAAGTTGATACAAAGAAGCAATAGCTTCACTTCAGATTCACCACTTCCAATTGCAAGTGAAACTTCTATTGAAATTAACAAAAGGATTAATGAAATAACATCTACGTTAAAAAATGATTTTCCTGGTAATGATCAAGTTTCTATAGCGCAATTTTTGTCAAAACAACTTTGGGTGATTAATGAAATTTCATTACTCTCAAATAAAAGAATATCTATTTCTAAATCAATACCAAATTTATTACCAAGAGAAGGAAAGCTCACATCACTATTTGGGTATAGAATTCATCCAATTAGTAAGAGAGTTAAAAAGCATGATGGAATTGATATATCTGTTCCTCAAGGTTCAAATATTATTGCACCAAATAGCGGTGTAGTTGTTTTTGCAGGTAGAAAAGGTGGTTATGGAAATGTTGTAATTATTGATCATGGTTATGGATATCAAACGTTATATGGTCATACTTGTAAAATGTTAGTAAAAGAAGGTGATGAAGTTACAGCTGGTCAAGTTATCGCTTTAGTTGGCTCTACAGGTGCCTCAACAGGTCCTCATTTGCATTACGAAGTGCATGTTGATGGTAAAAAAGTTGATCCTCAAATGTTCATTCCTAAGAATTCTTTTCATGAATTTTCTGCAGATGTATTACCATTATTAGCGGTATCTCCAATAGAATCTTTAGATAAAAAAGTTAATTAATTAATTTGAATATATTTTAAAGCCACATCCTAATAGTTAAGGTTGTGGCTTTAGTTTTTATATTTAGAATCATTTAATTGAATTTTGTAGTTAATTTTAAATTACTTTTCCATCAAAATTACATCAACAATTGTTCATAATCTAAATGTCTAAAATTAAAATATCCAGAGCATTAATAAGTGTTTATGATAAAACTGGAATTATTGAATTTGCTTCAGAACTAAGTAAAACAGGAATTGAGATAATCTCAACTGGTGGCACTGCAAAAGCTTTAAGAGAATCAGGTTTGACAGTAACAGATGTAAGTGATGTTACTGGTTTCCCAGAAATGATGGATGGAAGAGTAAAAACACTTCACCCTAAAATCCATGGTGGAATTTTAGGAAGACTAGATAATGAAGAAGATATCTGCATTATGAAGCTTCATGGCATAGTATCAATCGATATTGTAATTATAAATTTGTATCCATTTCAAAAGACCGTTTTAAGTGGTGCCTTACATGAAGAAATTATAGAGCAAATTGATATTGGTGGTCCAGCAATGATAAGAAGTAGTGCTAAGAATTATAATTTTACTGCAATTGTTACAAATCCGCATCAATATTATGAAGTATTAAGTGAGCTAAGTTCAAATAATAATACTATAAATAATAGGCTACGTTTAAAATTAGCATCAGATGCTTTTTTATTAACTTCTGAGTATGATAATTCAATATCGAATTATTTTTCAAACTATATAAATTATAATAAAAAAAATAATTTTCCCGATAAGCTAAACTTAAATTATTTAATAGATCAGAACTTGAGATATGGTGAGAACCCACATCAAGGAGCAGCTTTGTATGGCGGATTCACTAAAATCTTTAATCAAATACATGGTAAAGAGTTATCATACAATAATATTGTAGATATTGATTCAGTAGCAAGATTAGTCCTTGAATTTGATAATCCAACTTGTGCAATTGTAAAACATACAAATCCATGTGGAGTTGCTAGCGCAGGTAATTTAAAAGATGCATATAAAATGGCATTTGATACAGATGTATTATCTCCATTTGGAGGTATTATTGCAGTAAATAGAAAACTTGATTTAGAGGCAGCTTTAGAAATGAACACCATTTTTAGTGAAGTAATTATTGCCCCAGAGTTTGATGATGATGCGATTAATTTGTTGAAAAAAAAGAAAGATAGAAGACTAATTATTGTAGATTACAAATTGTTGAAAAGTGAGTTAGTAGTTGAATACAAATCAGTATCAGGTGGAATGTTAGTACAAAATTATGATTCAGATATATTTGATAAAGACTCAATGAAAGTAGTCACTAAAAGAGAACCGACGCCTGAAGAATGGGAATCTATGATGTTCGCCTGGAAAATTTCAAAACATGTAAAATCCAATGCAATTGTTTATGCGAAAAATAATCGTACTTTAGGTATTGGAGCAGGACAAATGTCAAGAGTTGATTCTGTTATAACAGCAACTCGTAAGTCGAAGGTTGCTGGGCTTGATTTAAATGGATCAGCTGTTGCTTCAGAAGCCTTTTTCCCATTTGCTGATGGATTACTTGAAGCTATTAATTCGGGAGCTACAGCTGTAATACAACCAGGTGGATCTGTTCGAGATAATGAAGTTATTGAGGCAGCAGATTTAAATAATGCTACTATGATAATGACTGGAATGAGACACTTTAAACATTAACAATATTTGAATTTAAAATTAAACAAATGCAAAAAGATAAAATAGTTAGATTAGTTTTAAGCTTGCAAATAATTTTCAATAGATGAATAATTTCTTCTTAATAGTGTTTAATTCAAATTTAAAAAACTGATTCAATTAAACATTAGTTTATCAAAGTATTAAAAAACTTGTAAAAAGATATAAATTTTTTTCAAGTTTTTTTTTGTGATAAATCAAAATTTAGTATGTAATTTTTTTTGTAAAGTATGATTTTTTTTTGGAAAATTTTATATAAATTTTTCTAAAATTCTATAGATTTAATAACTATAAATAAATTAAATTATAATTTCAATTCAATATCGAATAAATTTGAAATTTGAATTGATTTAATTTTACAATTTAATCCGTTAGATATTGAAAATAGCAACAAGTAAATTACCATACAAATTAACTTATAATTATCCTTCAAAACCCCCACTTTTCACCACTATTGATTAATACTGAATATAAAATCAGCAGTATTAAATTTCAAAAAAGTCCATATACTGAAAATAAATTCAGTATAATTACAAAAATGTTGTGAACAAGTAATAACGGCAATTGATCATTTGAGAAACCTCGAAATTATTTAAAAAAAAGGTTTTTGTTGTAAAATTCAATAAAAAGAGAATATATTTTTAATTAACTGTATTGTGGAAATGATAATTAATTAATTTTGTGGGGGATAGTGGGGGAAAAATCCCGATAAAACGAAAAGTTAATATAAATGTCATTTTTCATAGGTAAGGAGATATATTCATTAGACTCAAAAGGGAGGGTAAACTTCCCTTTAAAGATGCGCAAGGATATTGAAGGAGATGACAAAGAAAGGATGATTATTACACGCAGACCAGATTCAGAAAAATGTTTATTTATTTATCCTATGGATGAATGGAAGAATCAAATTGAGGTATTAAGAAGTTTGAATAACTATCGAGAAAAAGATAGATTTTTTATTAGAACATTTTTAGAAAATGCTGAGAGAATTGAACTTGATTCTCAATCCAGAATTTCTGTTTCTAAAGATTTAGTTGAATATGCAGAATTAAAAAAAGAAGTTTTAATAATTGGTGCAATGGATCATATAGAACTTTGGAATCCAGAGAATTATTTTACTTATTGTAAATCGAAAGAAGTTGAATTCCCGAATGTTACAGATGAAGTTTTAGGGAAGAGTATCTAGAATTTTAAGTCAACTAGAAATAAACAAAATTAATAAAGTGGGCAACACAATTTTTCTTTCATTAATATTAATTGAAAGGAATATGCCTGCCTAAATAAATAAATTTTTCAATACCGGTATCAGTGAAAAATAATTACCATATTCCGGTTCTTTTAAAAGAAAGTATTGAATTATTAATTACAGATTTAAATGGAACTTATGTTGATGGAACTGCAGGAGGTGGTGGACATACATCTTTAATTTTAGATTTAATTTCCAAAGATGGTTTTGTTTATGATTTTGATGCAGATGAAAAAGCAATTGAATTTGTAAAAGAGAGGTTTAAAGATAATGTCAAAATTAATTTTTCTGCACATCAAAAGTATTTTACAGAAGCAGTAAATTTTCTAAAAGAAAATAATATCAAATTAAATGGTGTGATTCTAGATTTAGGTGTTTCGAGTAGACAATTAGATTCTTCTCAAATTGGGCTAAGTTACAGAAGTGAAATGCCATTAGATATGAGGTTTAGAAGAAGTGATGATAAAATTTCAGCCAAAGAATTTTTGAATGAAACAAACGCTGAAGATATTGCAGATGTTCTAAGAAAATTTGGCGAAGAACCAGCAGCATGGAAAATTGCACAAGCAATACATAACAAAAGTAAAACTAAAAAAATTGAGACAACCTTAGATTTAAAAAATATTATTGAAGATGAAATACCACAAGTATTTGTTGTAAAAACATTAACAAGAGTTTTTCAAGCTCTAAGAATATTTGTGAATAATGAAATGGATGAACTAGAAAAGGCTTTAAGTGGTTACACAGATATTTTAATTGAAGGAGGGAGAATTGTTGTACTAACATATCACTCAATTGAAGATAGAATTGTTAAATATTCTTTTAGGGATGAAATGAAAGACTGTATTTGTCCTCCATTTGTACCGAAATGTATATGTGACAAAGAACAGCGACTTAAGATAATTACAAGAAAACCAATAGTTCCAGGAAAGTTGGAATTAGAAAATAATAAGAGATCAAGAAGTGCTAAGCTGAGAGTTGCTGAAAGAGTTCTATCAACAAAAAAAATGAATTGATTAAATTCTAAGTCAGGTCATTTGTTGGTAAAAAAATATAGTTGATTAAATATTAAGGATTGAATAATAAATCCCAAGAAAATTAAAGTGATAAGATTGAGAGATGAAAATAAAGCAATAGCTAATAGAGCTCCTTCTAAACAACTCTTTTTAAGAAGATGGACGATTGTTATAGTGTTAGGGTTGATGGCAGGGTTGGCAGTTTTGTATATTTCAAATACAATTGTTGTGGATAAAGCAATTAAGAAAATAAATGACTTAGAAAAAGAACGTAATTCAATACATGCTAAAAATGAACAATATCGAGCAGATGTATTGAGGTTAACAGCATTAGATTATATTGGACCTGTAGCTCAGAAGAAGCTCGGGATGCGGTTTCCCAAAAAAGCAGCAATAGATTTGACTGAACCAACGTATTGATATTCATTTAATAAGAAAATAGTTTATAAATATAATAGTTTAGAATAATAGTAATATCCAAATTTGAAATCAAAAGATTTAAATATTGACAATTGGCGAACTAACTCAGTTTTATCATTACTAATTGGTGCCCTATTAATTATGGGAGGAAGGTTGGTTTGGTTGCAGATTATAAAAGGAGATGATTTTGTTAGCATGGCAAAAAAGCAGTATGAATCTGTTGAGCCACTTATAGCAACTAGAGGAATAATCTTTGACTGTAACGGACATATACTTGCTACAAATAATGATGTTTACACAATTGCTATCGATCCTAAATCTGTACAGAATCAAACTGATTTATCAAAGTCATTATCAAAATATCTGAAGATTAAATATAGTGATGCATTATCATTAGTTACTTCAAAAGATACCAGGTATGTTCCTATAAAAGGTAGATTCAAATATTCAGTTGTGAGTAATTTAGAAGGAATAGATAAAGGTATAATAATAAGGAAACAAATTAAACGCAATTATGAATATGGTACAATTGCATCTCAAATTCTTGGTGGAACAAATATAGATCTAAAAGGTATAAGTGGTTTAGAACAATATTATGATAAAGTTTTGAAAGGTGAGAATGGATATATGATAATGCAAAGGGATAGATTAAGCCAAAGGACACCAAGCGTAGATTTACCAAAAGTACCAGCAGTAAATGGAGAAGGTATTGGGCTAACAATAGATATTAATATCCAACAAATTGTTGAGGAGGAACTTCTTAAAGGTGTAAAGAATGCTGGAGCAGCTTCTGGAACTGCAATTGCGGTTGATCCAAGAACAGGAGAAGTTCTTGCTTTAGTAAGTTTACCTACCTATAATCCGAATGATTTAAGTTCTATGAACAATAATAATTCTAGAATGAGGGCTTTGGTAGATAATTATGAACCTGGCTCTACAATGAAAGTTGTAACTGCTTCAGCTGCTCTTCAAGAAAAAGTAATCAATGTAAATGAAAAAATAAATACATCGACAAATAATTTATTGCCTTATCCAATTTCCGATGATCATAAAGTTGGAACAATAGATATCAATGAAGCAATGGAACAATCTAGTAATGTATTTTTTGCAGATGTTGCATTAAAGATTCCTAATCCTAAGTTTAGAAAATATATTAGAGATTTTGGTTTTGGCATAAATACTGGGATAGATTTACCTGGTGAAATTAGTGGATTTGTTTGTAAAGGAAAAGATTTTACAAGACAAATGCAAGCTTACAATGCTCATGGTTACGGTCTATCAGTTACTCCTTTACAAATGGTTATGGCATACTCTGCAATTGCAAATGGAGGAAAAATAATGAAACCATTTATTGTTAAAAAAATATTTAATAATAATGGATCTATTAAAGAAGAAATTAAACCTAAAGAAATTAGGGAGGTTGTAGTCCCTGAAGTTGCAGCTAACGTTAGAGATATGCTTGTACGAGTTGTTGAGGGAAGTAAGGGAACTGGCAGAAGAGCTTCAGTACCAGGCTTAAGGATAGCAGGAAAAACAGGGACAGCAAAATTAGTATTAGATGGAAAGTATTCTGAGAATTACAATGCATCATTTGTTGGCTTTTTTCCTGCATACAAGCCTAGTATCTCATTATTGATTCTATTGAATTCTCCTAAGAATGCTTTTTATGGTGGTGAAGTAGCAGCTCCAATATTTGGTGAAATTGCAAAAAGAATTTCAAGTGCAAAAATGAATGATACTGACCCAAATTTTATAAAGTCAGTAAAAATAATGACAGAGAAAATTACTCCAGATTCTTTACTTAAAACAGAAGTGATAGTTCCAGACTTAAGGGGAATGAATCAAAACTCAGCAATATCAGTTGCGGACATTTCTAATTTAAGAATACTCAGTAATAATGAAGGTTCGATTATAGGTTGGCAATCACCAGCCCCCGGCACTAAAGTAAAAATTCAATCTGCAATTAAAATAAAGTTAATCTCTCAAAATTTATGTTATAAAATGCCAGATCTTAAAGGTCTTTCTATTAGACAAGCTTTGAACATTTTGAGTGTATTTAAATTGAGAAGTAATATTAAAGGAAGAGGTGTGGTAATGAATCAAACCCCAAAAGCAGGAACTTTGCTTGATGGGAAGATTAAAATTTTAATAGAATGTGGATAAGTAAATTTAAATCTATTAATATAATTGTAAATATTAATGTTCATTTAAAAAATTCAATAATGTTTTGATTCTAAAAGATTTAATAAAAAGTATTGATAGAGTTAAAAGTGTCAATGGCACTTTAAATAATAATGTTAATAAAATTTGTTATGATAGTAGAAAAGTAAATTCAGAAGAAGATTTGTTTGTTGCAATAAATAGTTTAGATGATAATGCTTTACAGTTTATTCCACAAGCAATTGAAAATGGATCTAGAGTTATAGTTTTTGACAACAAAGATTTAGTAGATATCAATGAATTAAAAAAAATAAAATTAGATGAGGAATTTACATTTATAGAAGTTGAAGACGCAAGAGTTGCAATGGCTCAGTTATCCTTTAAATTAAATGGATCACCTCAAAACAAATTAAAGTTATTTGGCATAACTGGTACTAATGGTAAAACAACAATATCATATTTAATAAAACAAATATTTGAGAATGAAGGAATAAAAACTGTTTTAATTGGTACACTTGGTGTGATGATAGAAAATGATTTTTTATCAACTGGTTTTACAACACCTGAATCACCAGATTTAGCAATAATATTGAATGATGCAATTGAAAAAGGATGTAAGGCTGTGGTTATGGAAGTATCTTCACATGCTTTAGCTTTGAATAGAGTTTTCGGAATTAATTTTAACGGAGCTATCTTTTCCAATATCACAATAGATCATTTAGACTTCCATAAAACATTTGAAGAATATTTAAACACTAAGTTGAAATTGTTTCAAAACCTTGATTCTAATGGTTTTGCAGTAATTAATATTGATGATAATTATGGGGATAAGTTTGTGGATATGTGCAAAACTCAAGCAATTACATATGGTAAACAGAAAGAAACATCTGCTAGAATAGAAAATATCAAGTTAGAATTAGGCTTTACAAGGTTTGATTTAATTATGAAAAATGGAAATTGTTACAATCTTCAAACAAAATTTACAGGTGAATTTAATGTATATAATGTTGCTTCAGTTGTAGCATTATGTGATTGTTTAGGGTTTGATAAGATTAGATTAACAAAAGCTGTGAGTGAATTAATCGGAGTTCCAGGTAGAATGGAAACTTTTAAAAGTTCAATAGGATTTAATGTTATTGTTGATTATGCACATACTCCAGATGCTATAGAAAATGTGTTAGTTACTTTAAGAAATTTGATAACTAATGATGGAAAAATAATTTGTGTTTTTGGATGTGGTGGTGATAGAGATAAATCTAAGAGACCATTGATGGGTGAGGTATCATCGAGATTGTCAGATAAAGTTATAGTAACATCTGATAACCCTAGAACTGAAAATCCTCTTGATATTATTAATGAAGTTGTAACTGGAATTATTGATAAAAGTAATTTTTATGAAATTGAAATTGATAGGGAAGTTGCTATTAAAAGAGCAATAAAGATTGCAAATAAAAATGATATTGTTCTAATTGCAGGCAAGGGACATGAAGATTATCAAGTTATAGGAAATCAAAAAATTCATTTAGATGATAGGGAAATCGTTAGAAAATTTCTTAATATAAATTCAAATGATTGAAAATGAAAAAGTAATAATTATTTTATTGAATGAAAATTGAAGAATAAAAGTATAAAATATATAACAGAAAAACTTGGTGCATTTGTAATTGCAAATAATCAAGATGATATTAAAAAAAAGATTCTTGATTTTTCAACTGATACACGAGCATTATTTAAAGGGTCAGCTTTTGTGGCACTTAAAGGAGAAAATTATGATGGACATGAGTTCATTAATATTGCTTTTGATCTGGGGGCATCAGCTTGCATAGTAAACGAAAATTGGTACAAATTAAACAAAGGTAAATATTTTATAAAACCATTGATAGTTGTTAATGATACCCTTCAAGCATTTGGAGATATTGCAAATGATTATAGGAACAATTTCATTTTCCCAATTATTGCGGTTGCTGGTTCGAATGGGAAAACTACAACTAAGGAATTACTATCAGATATTCTTTCAAGTAAGTATAATGTATTAAGAACTGAAGGGAATTTGAATAATCTAATTGGTTTGCCAAATATGCTCTTAAGATTAAATAACAATTATAATTGTGCAGTATTAGAAATTGGTACTAATTCTCCAGGTGAGATTGAAAGGCTTTCAAATATATTAAATCCAACACATGGCACAATTACAAACATTGGAAAAGAACATTTAGAATTATTAAAGAATTTAAAAGGGGTTGCAAAAGAAGAAGGAGAATTGTTTAATTTTTTAAAAAATAATAATAGGACTTCATTTGTAAATTTAGATGATATTCACATTTCAAAGATGGGCAAATCAATTAAAAATAAATTTACTTATGGTAAAAAAATTAATGCTGATTTAAAATTAAAAGTAAAAAAAATAAATGAATATGGTGCACCAGAAATTAGTTTGAGTTATAAAACTGGAAATAGAGTAAATGAAATAATTTCTCAGTTAAAAACTCCTGGAGTTCATACAGCAATTAATGCAACAGCAGCTACAGCAATTGCCTTAGAGTTGGGGGTTAGTAAAAAGAAGATAACTAAAGTTTTAAAAAATTTCGAACCAACAGAATATAAATCTGGTTACGCTAGATTATCAGTAATCAATTTAAAGAATTCTTCAAGGATTTTGAATGATACTTATAATTCAAATCCAGATTCAACTTTAGTTGCTTTGAAAACATTATTTGATATGAAAATTAGAAAGGGTGGTAAGAGAATAGTGGTTCTTGGGGATATGAAAGAATTAGGTAAAATGTCGAAAATTGAACATGAATCAATTGGTATTGAATTATCAAAGTTGAAATTAGATAATGTTTATTTTTATGGAGAACAAATGAAATATGCTTATAAAAAATTTAATGATAATAGCAAAGGAATCCATTATATATCAAAGGAGAAATTAATAAATGATTTAAAGCCTAATTTTATTGCACATGATATTCTTTTAGTAAAAGGATCTAGAGGGATGAAAATGGAAGAAGTTGTAAATTCATTAAGTGTTTAAATTTCTAATTGATTTTACAAGAAGTTATTCAATTTTAAAAACTAGGTAAATCAAATAAGATAAAATGTAAGTATGTTATATTATTTAGCAAAATATCTTGACGGTATATATCATATTCCTGGAATTGGATTATTTCGATATACCACCTTTCGAGCTGCAAGTGCAGCATTAGTAGCTTTAACAATTGGGCTTTGGGGAGGACCTAAAATTATTTCTTTTTTAAAGAATAAACAGATTGGTGAACAAGGTAAAAAAGAAGCTCCAAAAAATCATCTTTCTAAAGCTGGAACTCCTACCATGGGTGGGTTAATTGTTCTACTTTCAATTACTGTTCCAGTTCTTTTATTTTGTGATATAAAAAGTGCTTTTGTAATTCTTGCAATTAGTGTTACTCTTTTCTTAGGTGTTGTTGGCTTTATTGATGATTATTTGAAAGTTGTAAAAAAACTTCCTAAGGGACTCATTGGAAGATATAAAATTGTAGGTCAAGTGTTTATTGGATTTATTCTTGGAGGTACAATTTATTTTTTTCCTGAATTTTTTTCAACTGGTTACGCTGCAATAAATACTAAAACAACTATTCCATTTATTAAGACTGTATTATTTGATTTTGGCTGGCTATATATTCCAATGGTAATATTTGTACTGACTGCTACTTCAAATGCTGTAAATTTAACTGATGGATTAGATGGCTTGGCAATTGGAACTGTAAGTATTGTAGCATTAGCAATTGGCTTAATTACTTATGTTTCAGGGAATATAATTGTAGCGAAATATTTAAATATACCGTTTATTTCAGGTGCAGATGAACTAACCATTATGTGTGCTGGATTGTTTGGAGCTTGCTTAGGTTTTATGTGGTATAATGCTTATCCTGCCCAAATATTTATGGGGGATACTGGGTCATTAGCTTTAGGTGGAGCAATTGGTTCGCTGATGATTTTAGTAAAAAAAGAATATATGATTCCAATACTCGGTGGAGTGTTTTTTGCAGAATCATTGTCAGTAATAATTCAAGTAATGTATTTTAAATACACAAAGAAAAGATATGGAGAAGGAAGAAGAATTTTTAAAATGTCTCCTTTACATCATCACTTTGAATTAAGTGGATGGGCAGAAGCAAAAATTGTTACAAGATTTATAATAGTTGCAGCGATATTAGCAATCATTGCTTTAACCACCTTGAAAATTAGATAGAAAATATAAAAAGATGAAATATACTATACTAGGTTCAGCCCGCTCAGGTACTGCTTTAGCAGGGTTGTTAAAAGAAAATAATGAGGAAGTTTTTGTAAGTGAATTAAATAAGATTTCAGATGATAATAAAAAATATTATAATTCTATTGGAGTAATTTATGAAGAGGGTGGTCATTCAGAAAAAGTATTAGAATGTGATGTGATTGCAATTTCACCTGGAATTCCGGATACTATTAAAATTGTTGAAGAAGGAGTAAAGAATGGGAAAGAATTGACAAGTGAAATAGAAATTGCTTTCAGATATTATAAAGGAAAAACTATTGCAATAACCGGAACCAATGGTAAAACCACAGTTACAGCACTAACTGGCTTTATTTTCAAATTATGTAATTATGAATCATATACAGCTGGAAATATAGGAACTCCTTTTAGTAGTGTAGCAAGAGTGGCATCAAGCATTGGTATCTGTGCTCTAGAAGTTAGTTCTTTTCAATTAGAACATGTAAAATTATTCAAACCTGTAATAAGCGTAATATTAAATATTACTCCAGATCATTTAGATAGGTATGTCAGTTTTGATGAATATGCAAATGCAAAATATAATATTACTAAAAATCAGAGTGAAAATGATATAATTATTTTGAATTATGATGATCTTAAATTAAAAGAATTAATTCCAAATAAAGGCGTAAAGAAATTATATTTTAGTCTAACTAATGAGGTTCCGATAGGTGCTTTTTTAAAGAATAATAAAATATTTTTAAAAATTGAAAATAGTGAAGGCATTGAATTTATTGAAGTTATAGATGTTAAAGATATCTTTATAATTGGTTCTCATAATTATGCAAATGCTATGGTAGCAATGTTAATTGCATATTCAATGAAAGTTCCATTTGAAATAATTTGTAAAGGTTTAAAAGAATTTAAGGGTGTCTCACATAGGTTAGAACAGGTAAGAAAACTCAAAGGAGTGAAATATGTGAATGATTCAAAAGCTACAAATGTGGATGCAACTGAAGTAGCTCTTAAAAGTTTTGAAGAACCAATTATTTTAATTGCTGGAGGAATAAGTAAAAAAAATAATTATGATTCAATTATAGAGTTAATAAAAAGTAGAGTAAAAGCTGTAGTACTGATTGGGATTGCAAGTGATGAAATGAATTTGGCATTTGAAGGTATTACGAAAATAGTAAAAGCAGGGAATGAATTAGAAAATGCTTTAAGAATTGCTCAGAACATAGCTGAAGATGGAGATGTAGTATTGTTATCACCTGCTTGTGCAAGCTTTGATATGTTTAACAATTATGAACATAGAGGGGATGTGTTTAAAGAACTAGTTATGAATTTGAAGTAATAATCTATTTAAAAATTATATAAAATTAATATTAGATTTTGAATATAGTAATTATCCAGTTTATTAAAAATTGTAAAATGAATGTTAATGAATGATAATAAAATATTGAGGCATGGTTATGTTGACTGGTATGTTCTTATAGGGGTCATATCTTTAATGTTCAGTTCATTGGCTTTTGTTTATTCTGCATCATCAAATTTTGCAATGAATAAATCTGGCTCATCAGAAGCAATTTTTTGGAATCATGTTATAAGAGTTGGATTGGCAATAATAGCAATGTTAGCATTTTCAAAAATTGATTATCATTGGATTGAAAAATTTTCTAAACCAATTTTAATATTGGCAATTGGTTTATTGATTTATGTTTTCTTTGATGGAGTTCAAGCAAAAGGAGCAACAAGGTGGATTCATTTTGGGTTCGTTTCCTTTCAACCATCAGAATTGGCTAAGTTTACACTAGTATTCCATTTGGCAGTTATGTTATCTCAAAAGAAAAATTATTTAGATGACTTTTGGATGTCTTTTATACCAATGATGGTTTGGATTGTATCAGTTTGTGTTTTAATTGCTTTGCAACCTAATTTTTCTACAATGATGGTAATATTTACTTTATCTATGAGCATGTTGTTTATTGGAAAATTAAAATTAAGATACTTTGCAGGAGTTACAGTTTTAGGATTGGTTTGTGCATTCTTTTATGCAATTAGTGCCCCTTATAGAATGAATAGATTTAAAGGGTACCTTGGTATTGTTAATTCAGATAGTTCTAATGTGTTGAGTAATCTAAATTATCAATTGAATCAAGGTTTGATTGGGTTTGGGGTTGGGAAATACTTTGGTGTTGGCATTGGGAATAGTATACAAAGAAAATATATACCAGAACCATATGGGGATTTTATTTATGCAATTGTAGGTGAAGAATATGGCTTTGTTGGAGCAGCTTTAATTCTAATATTATTTGGGTTGATTATTTGGAGAGGGTTCAAAATTTCCAAATTATCACCAGATGAATTGGGAAAATATCTATCAGTTGGTATAACTTTATCTATTGGTTTGTATGCAATTGCTAATGCTTTTGTTACCACGGGATTAGCTCCAACAACTGGTTTGCCAATGCCTTTTGTTAGTTATGGTGGGTCCTCAATAATAATTAGTGGAATGGCAGTTGGAGTACTCTTGAATATTTCGCAATATTCAAATATAATGCCAAGAAATAATTAAAAATAATTGCTAATTATTGCAAAATTTAGTTGATGGTTTTTTATAGTTAAAAGTTATTTTTTTAAAGTTAAAATTTATATGGGCAACACAAGGACAAATAGATTTCTTCTTTTTGCCGCCGGAGGAACTGGTGGGCATATCTATCCTGCCATTGCTGTAGCTGATAAATGTTATGAAATAGATCAATCTTTAAAAATTGAATTTGTTGGTTCTCACGGAAGAATTGAAGAAGAAATAATTCCACGTGAAGGTTACAAATTAAACCTAATTTGGATTAGTTCATTACAAAGGGGTTTTACTTTTAGAAGTTTGGTTCAAAATTTAACATTACCAATTAAAATTGTTGCTTCTTTTATTCAATCATATAAACTTTTAAGAAGGTTAAAACCAACTGTGGTTGTTTGTGCTGGTTCTGCTGTTTCGTTTCCAATTGGAAAAGTTGCACAATGGAAAAAGATACCAACTGTTCTTTTAGAATCTAATGCTATTCCTGGTTTGTCAACAAAAAAACTTGCTTCAAGTGCTACTCAAATTCATTTAGCATTTAGTGATGCAAAAAAGTACTTGAAAAATTGCAATACAATTTTAAGTGGGAATCCAATTAGAAAAATATTTTTTGAAAAGGTTGATAAACAAAATTCTTTATCATTTTTCGGATTAGGAAATAATTTTACAGTGTTCGTGTTTGGTGGATCTCAAGGTTCAATGGCTATTAATAATGTGATTGAAAAAATTATGGAATCTCTTCAAAAGAATGGGATTCAACTTATTTGGCAAACTGGAAAAAGTTTTTTGAGGGGTGATTTGAAAAATAAATTCATGTATAGATCAAAATATATTTATGATATGGATAAAGCATATTCAGCTTGTGATTTGGTAATTGCTAGAGCAGGTGCAACAACTATATCTGAGTTATCAGCAGTTGGAAAACCATCTATTTTGATTCCATTACCAACTGCTTCTGAAGATCATCAGAAAAAAAATGCTGAAGCATTTAATGCAATTGGAGCGAGTGAATATATTCTTGATGGAAACTTAAATGAACAACTATTTGATAAAATTATTATGTTGTTAAAGAACCCATATAAACTTAAAGAAATGTCAATTAAAGCATTATCTAATGCAAGCTTTGGTGCAGATGATAAAATTGCAAGAAGCATATTGAGCATTAATTGATGAAACAAAATTTATATAAAAAATTTGTTGATTTGAATAAGTTTGAAAAGGAACAATATCTGTTAATAAAGGTAAAATTTTTAATAATATAGAAATGAAAATATTTAAACATAAGCTAGATATTTATTACATATCGGGAATTGCATATGGCACAATTTTCCTATTATATATTATAATAAGTGGTGGTGTAATTGGAGAGATGTTTGAAGTAGTTTGGCGAGATCCAATAGTTTATTTGTTAGGAATATTATGGATTGTTTCTATCATTGCTTTAATTGCAATGGGTATTGCAAAAAGAAAAATAATCATTGATAATAAAGTTATAATATTTCATTCGAATTTAAAAGAGAGGATATTTAATCATGAAAATATTTTATGGATTTCAATTGCAAGAGAGAGTAAAGTGAGACTAAAAGAAATTGCATTACCTGTTATGAAATTCAAACTCAAAAATAGAAGAAGAGCTTTATGGCTTCGTCCTGCTGGATTTGAAAATAGTGCAGAATTAGTAAAAGAAATTAAAGAATGGGCTAAAGGAAATGATATTGTTATTAAATCAAAAAAGAGAAAGTAATTATTAAGTAGTTGAACAAAGATCAATAAAAAAAACATAAAGGTTAAACAATAATTTAAATATAAATATCAAATTGTTTAGAAGCATAAATACAGTTCATTTTGTTGGAATAGGTGGTATTGGTATGTCAGGAATTGCTGAGATATTAATTGATCAAGGTTTCAAAGTTTCTGGGAGTGATTTAAATATAACTGATGTAACAGAAAGGTTAACAATGCAAGGAGCAAAGATTTTTTCAGGTCACTCAGCTGAAAACATTATTGATGCTGATGTGGTTGTGTATTCGAGTGCTGTTAAACCTGAAGAGAATGTTGAAACTGCTGAGGCATTAAAAAGGAAAATCCCTACTATTCGAAGAGCTGAAATGTTAGCTGAAGTTACTAGAATGAAGTATGGAGTTGCAGTGGCTGGTACACATGGTAAAACAACTACTACATCAATGATTGGATTAGTTATGATTGAAGGTGGCTTAGATCCAACAGTAATTGTTGGTGGTAAACTATCATCATTAGGAGGAACAAATGCTAGGCTTGGTCATGGAGAATGGACTGTTGTTGAAGCAGATGAGTTTGATAGATCTTTTCTTACACTCTCTCCTACAATAGCAGTGGTTAATAATATGGAAAGGGAACATTTAGATATTTATTCGGATTTAGATGATATTAAAAGTGCCTTTATTGAATTTGCAAACAAAGTTCCTTTTTATGGATTTGTTGCAATTTGCTTGGATGAAACTTCATTATTAGATATAATACCATTCATTAAAAAAAGAGTAATTGGATTTGGCACAACCCCACAGTGTGATATAAGAGCAGTTGATATGGTATTTTCAGAAAGGACTGCTAAGTTTAATGTTATTTATAATGGAAAAAATTTAGGTGAAGTAACTATAGGCGTACCTGGTGAACATAATGTAAAAAACGCTTTGGCAGCTATTACTGTTGGTTTGGAAACAGGTGTTAATATTGAGGATATTGCTAAATCATTAAAAAGTTTTACAGGAGTTTACAGAAGGTTTGAAGTTAAGGGTGAGGAAAATGGGATTATTGTAATAGATGATTATGCCCATCATCCCACAGAAGTAAAAGCAACACTTGAGGCTATTAGAAAAGGTTGGAAAGATAGGCGAGTGATAGGAGTTTTTCAACCTCATACTTTTACAAGAACACGTGACTTCTATGAAGATTTTGGCAAAGCTTTCTTTAATGCTGATTTAGCAATAATTACTGATATTTATCCAGCTAGAGAAAGACCAATACAAGGAATTACTGGTGAATTAGTTTCTGAAAGTGCATCAAAATTTGGTCATAGGAATGTTGAATATGTACAAGATAAAAATGAATTAGCAAACAAAATTCTATCGATAGTTAAGAGTGGTGATATTGTTATTACAATGGGTGCAGGTGATATCTGGAAAACTGCAGATGAGGTATTAAAACAGTTAAAAATTGAATCATAATAAATACAAAATTCTCTTTTTGACAATAGAATAATAAAATAAATTCAAAAATTCAAAATTTACAATTGATAGCATTAGATGACATAAGGAAAAGTTTTAAAGGTAAGATTTCAATCAATGAACCTCTTTCAAAATATACAACATTTAGAGTTGGAGGTACTGCAGATATTTATTTGGAACCTAACGATAAAGAAGATGCAATTGCAATTATTAGTTATTTGCAAAAAATGAAAATTCCTAGATTCATAATGGGAAATGGAAGTAATATTCTAATAAGTGATGAGGGTATTCAAGGAGCAGTAATAAATTTAGAATTTGGTTTTAATAAAATAAATTATAAACCAGAATGTGAGTTAATAACTGCAGGTGCTGGAATTAAACTTGCTCAATTTGTTGATTATAGCATTTCTCAGAATAAAAGTGGAGTAGAAATGTTAGCTGGTATACCAGGAACTTTAGGAGGTGCAATTATTATGAATGCTGGTGCTTATGGTGGTGAAATTTCAGAATATTTGATTGATGTTCTAGTAATTAGAGACGGGAGTTTATTAACCATTCCTAAAAATGAAGCTGGATTTGAGTATAGAAATTCAGCATTACAAAATGATGTTGTGTTGGAAGCAACATTTAAACTTCCTGAAGGAATTAAAGAAGATTTAAAAATAAGTAGAAGAGAAACTATGTTAAAAAGAAACAATTCTCAACCTGTGCAATTACCTAATGCTGGGAGTATATTCAAAAATCCAAAGGGTACTTTTGCAGCAAAATTAATTGAGGAATGTGGACTAAAAGGGTTAAAGATTGGAGGCGCAGAAGTTAGTGCATTACATGCTAATTTTATTGTAAATATAAGTAATGCAAAAGCAAATGACATACTTCTATTGGCTGAAGAAGTTAGAACAAGGGTTTTTAATAAAACTGGTATTATGTTAGAGTATGAGATTAAGCTTTTAGGTTTTGATGTAATAAAGAACTAATCTTTGTACTGATAAATTTAATCTCACAAATGATAAAAGTTAATAGAAAAATTAGAATCAGTTTGAATTAAATAAATTAAATAGGCTTGTTTTATTGAATGAAAAAATTAAAATATCGAACGTTGAAAGGTTAAGGGTAAACGAAAGTAAAAAGTTTGCTACAAAAATTTCATGGGGAATAATTATTATTGGGTTATCAGCCACTCTTTTAGTAATGGCTAATAAATGGCTTGATAATACACATGTACAGGGTGTTCGAATTACTGGATTGAATTTGTTAGATAGTATTGAAATTTCTAAATATGCTGGAATAAATTCATATACAGCATTAAAGAATTTAAATCTAGATTCAATTGAAACAAATGTCTTAAAAAATCCATTTGTAGCTAATGCAGAAGTTTATAGAGGTGAAACAGGTAACCTGAAAATTGATATAACTGAGAGAGTCCCTATAGCCAGAGTAATTGTAGGAGATTCTGTAATGTATTCCGATTCAACAGCTAAACTTTTAGATCATAGATCCAGTTTTTCTATAATAGATGTGCCTATAATAACAGGTATTATGAGGTCGGATAAAGTGGATAGAAATAAATTATGGCAAACGTTAGAAGTACTAAAAATAATTCGTGATAGCGTTTCTGAATTAAATAGTCTTGTATCTGAAATTCAATATGCTACTGATGGAAATTTTATTATTTATTTAACTGATAATTCTATACCAGTTTTGATTGGAAAAGAATTAGAACAGTTTCCTGCAAGACTAAGGAAATTAAGAGTTTTTATGGAAAATATTTTGTCTCAAAAGGGGGGGGCACAAACAAATTTAATTGACTTAAGATGGTTTGGAAAAGTTATTGTTAAATGGAAATCTGATCAACATGAAATGGCAGATTCTTTATTAAATAATTTTGTTGATTCAAGTGTTACCACTAAAAATAATCATTATCATATACCTAGTCTAACTACCGATTTTAAATCAAAATTTAATGGTAAATCTAGCAAAAGAGAATTAACAAAAAATATAAATAAAGTTAAAGAAGTTGATTTCTATTTAAAGAATAACATTTCTTCTGATAAAAATAAATTAGATAACGTATTGAATAATAAATCAAATTCTATAAAACCTGAACTATTAAAAAATGATAAAGAAAAATCAATTATATCAAAAACAACTATTGACAAATCAAACAACAGCAGCAAAGCTATTCCAATAATTAAAAGTATTATTACTAGATTGAATAACTCTGAAAATCAAGTCAATAGAAATAAAAAAAATGAAAATACTAATGGTAGATTAACAAAGAAAATAGTTGATAAAGATGTTAAATCTAAATCGTTAAATAGCGGTTCTAAATCGAAGAAATCTGATTCGATTTCAATAAAAAAAATCATACCTAAAAGTTTAGATAAAAGCAAGAAGATTGAAAATAAACAAGTGATTGAAAAAACAAAAGATGATAAGAAATTAGCTTTAAGAAATTATGAACGTCAAAAAAGAAATCAATTATTTAATACCATTGTTGTAAAGAAAAACAGTCAAAATTCTGAAAATAAATCTTCTGAATTTATAAAAGAAAAAAATAAAAGGGTTGGGATTAAAAAAACTGAAATTGGAGTTGATAAGAATAGATAATGTGTGTTAATACTGTAACTAAGATAAAAACAAAAGATAAACTAATTAAATTAAGTACGCCCATGAATTATTGGAGCAAAAGTAATTCTTCAAAGAAGAATAATGAAGAGCGGCAAATTGTAGTCGGGCTTGACATTGGGACAAGTAAAGTATGTGCAATTATCGCCTCTCGAGGTCCGTTGGGTCCTGAGGACATTGAGGTTCTTGGTATAGGTCAAGTTCCATCTGATGGATTAAGTCGAGGAGTAGTTGTGAATATAGAAAGAACTGTTCGTTCTATTGAAAAAGCTATAGAAATAGCAGAACAACAATCTGGAGTAACAATTGGTAAAGTAACTGTTGGTATTGCTGGTGACCATATAAAAACTTTTACAAGCAGGGGAGTTGTAACAATTTCAAATGGAGAAAGAGTAGTATCTAAAGCAGACGTTAATAGGTTATTAGATGACGCTAAAAGGCTTGCTTTAGGTGCAGAAAGGAAAATTATACATGTAGTACCACAAGACTTTGTAATAGACGGACAGGATGGTATAATCGAACCTATTGGTATGGCTGGAATAAGGCTTGAAGCTAATGTAAATATAATTACTGGAATGGTTAATGCAATTCAAAATATTGATAGATGTATTGAACGTGTTGGGTTAGAGGTAGAGGAAATTGTTTTAGAACCAATAGCAAGTAGCAGAGCTATTTTATCTGAACAAGAAAAAGAAGTTGGAGTAGCACTAGTAGATATTGGTTGTGGTACAACTGATGTTGCAGTTTTTGAAGCAGGGAAACTACGATATACATCTGTTATAGGAATTGGTGGTAGAATGGTAACTGAGGATATCAGGGTCGGGTTGGGAATTATATCAGATCAAGCCGAAAATGTAAAAAAAGAAAATGGATGTGCTTTAGAATCGATGATTATTAATGATGATAAATTTTTAATTCCAAGCATTGGTGGTAGGAGAGCAGAAGAGGTTTCCAAAAAAACATTGTGTTCAATTATACAACCTAGGATGGAAGAAATTTTAGAATTTGTAGGAATGGAACTTGAAAAAAGTGGATGTTATAATAAATTATCAGCTGGTGTTGTACTTACAGGTGGGGGAGCAATGATGAGAGGTATAACTGAATTAGCTGAATCTATTCTTGGAGTACCTGTAAAAATTGGTATCCCTTCCCTTGGAAGAAGAGCATTAGCTCAGCAAGCTGAAAGCCCTTTATATGCAACAGCAATTGGATTGGTAAAAACTACATTTGATAAAATGGAGTATAAATATGTTCAAATTGAAAATGTTTTTGAACATAAAAAACATGAAACTAAAAATGGAGTAACTACTGAGTTTAAAAAAGTAGAATTTAGAAAAATTGAACCTGAAAAAACTAAGATTTTTACTCCTGAAGATAATGGTGAACCAAAAGAAAATATCTTTATTAAAATGAAGAAATTTTTCAATGAATTTTAATTAATAATCCCCAAATTATAAATTAAAAAAACAATAAATTTAGTGTTCCAATTTTTGAATTAATGTAGAAAAACAAAATTAGGAATTAGAAATTAAATAATTAAATAACAAGAACTAAGATAAACAAATAAACTGATAACACTCATCTCATTAAATTTAGAGGGTAAAAATTATGATTGAATTAGACAACAGTAAAGAATCTCACGGAGCAAAAATCAAAATTGTAGGTGTTGGTGGTGGTGGCGGCAATGCTGTAGGCAACATGATTGAACGTGGGTTGGTCGGTTGCGAATTTATTGCAGTAAATACCGACATGCAAGCACTCTCATCAAGCAAAGCTCATGTGAAAATTCAAATTGGGAAAAAACAGACCAGGGGTCTTGGGGCTGGAGCAACCCCAATTATTGGAAGAGAATCTGCAATGGAAGATCAAGAGGAATTAACTCAAGCAGTCAGCCATTGTGATATGATTTTTGTTACAGCTGGTATGGGTGGTGGGACTGGTACAGGGGCTGCACCAGTGGTTGCTGAAATTGCAAGATCTCAAGGATCTTTGGTTGTTGGTGTAGTAACTAAGCCATTTTCTTGGGAAGGAATTAAAAGAATGAATCATGCTAATGATGGAATTGCAGAACTTCGAAAGCATGTAGATACTCTTATTATAATTCCAAATCAGAAATTAACCGCGGTTATAGACAAGAAAACCAGCGTTAAAGATGCATTTAATAAAGTGAATGATGTATTATACGATGCAACAAAAGGTATTTCTGAAATTATTATGGGTCAAGGAATTATCAATGTAGATTTTGCGGATGTAAGAGCTATCATGAAAGATATGGGTGATGCAATAATGGGTACTGGAGTTGCCAGTGGTGAAAACAGAGCAACTGAAGCAGCTCAAAATGCAATTTCATCTCCACTTTTAGATGGAGTTTCTATCGCCGGATCTCAAGGAGTTCTTATTAACATTACTTGCTCATCTGATATGCCAATGATTGAAATAGATGAAGCAGTTAGTGTAATTCAAAAAGCAGCAGGTGATGATGCTAATGTAATTTTCGGATTGGTATACAATGAAGATCTTGGTGATGAAATGATTGTAACTGTAGTTGCAACTGGGTTTAACAAACCTAATCCAAATATAGTTACTGAAAACATTTCAAAATCATTAAACATTGGGAAAGATGAAGTACTTGAAGTAATAAAAAATAATCACAATTCAAACATCAACCATGAAGAACATAAACACAATAACTATGAAAGAAAAGTTATTTCAGGTAATGTTCCAAATGGCAATGAAGAGCTTGATAAATACAACAAACCAGCCTTTGAAAGAAGAAATGTAGGTATTTATAGAGGTGGATTTGATATTTCAAAAATTAATTCTGATTATCAAAATAGTCAGAATGTTAGTGAAGAAGTAGATGAAGTACAAGAGGCTCGTAAGTTCGAGAAGCCTGCTTTTCTAAGAAGGATAATGGATTAAAATTAATAAGTAGTAGAAATTAATCTTTAGATTTAATTTAAATACTTTAGAGAGAGGGTATGAACCATTATGATCTAAATAATTAAACTTACTTATGTTTTGTATTGCCCATACAAACAAAAGCCGTAACGAAAATGAGAGAGATTCGTTACGGCTTTTTTTATGAGTAAACTTTATAATTTTATATCTTTGTTGTATCAGTTTTTGCTGAAATAATAAATTTCAAAATATCTAATGATTCATTATCATTAAGCTTAGATACTTTTGACATTTGTGGTACTATCGTCTCCCATTCTTTATTAGTATGATTGTTAGGTTCAGGAATTCCATGACACCCACCACAATTTGTAGTAAATAATTTATAACCTCTTTGCAACTGTTCTAAATTTGAATCTTCCCATTTAAATTTAGCGACAACTAAATTCTTTTCAGTTGGCATTTTAATAGATGATGCACAAGCAATATAAACTAATGAGATAAAAAAAATAAAATTTGCTTTCATTTTAATAAATTAAAAATTATATGAGAAAATTAATCTAGTTTCAATTCGTTCATGTTCATCTAGTATGTATTTTTTGTCCCCTTTTAAATTTCCTATTTGAGGCATAAAACCTAAATTTAGAAACCATTTTTTTCCAGTAATATTAATTGATGGTCCTGCATACATTGTTGAGAACTCCCAGCCTTTATCTTCAGAGATTACATTGTAATTTGTTGCTTCAATTCCAATAGAAAAGTTATTCGTAATCTTATGCATAAACCCTAAATCAAATTCCAATTTTGACTCAGGCTCAAGCTCGGTACTACCTTCCTTATACTCAAATTCAAATTCTTTTTCATAAACCGCATTAAAAGCAAGTATTACGTTGTCACCAATTCTTTTATCAAGAATTAACTTAGTTTCTAGTTCTACCTCCTTTGGAAAAACTGTTAATTCAGCATATAATGCTGATCCAATAAAATCTAATATTGGATCTGACAATTTGTATTTCCAAGCATTTGCAAATCCGTTTACATTTTCAGTTTTAAGATCATTTGTGCCAGAGGTAACACTTTCTGATAATATATAAAACGATGATTGAAGGTTATCGATTACACCTAATTCAAATTCGAGTTTTTGATCTAGTCTGTGAAAAAACATATTATCCCGACCTAACCTAGAAGTTGTTTGGTACTCAATATCAATTGAATTTTTTGGGAGTATATTAGTTTGATATGTTCGATTAAAAACTCTATCTTGAGCAAATAAACAATTATTAAAAATGTTTATTATGAGATATAAAAAAATAAATACCTTAAGCATTTGTTTGTTACATTTAATATGTTGAAATTCTTATTTAGACTAAGTCCAAATATATGAAAAATATACCAAATAAAAAAACTCCATTTTAAATTTATTTTTGGTAAACTTAATTGGAGTTACAAGAAGTAAGTTATTTGATAACTAATTATTTATAACAATTGACTTTAAAAACTTATTGCCAAATAAGTCTTTTACTGATAAGAAATATAAACCCGAACTTAAACAATTTGATAAGTCAATAGTAAATTCTTTAACTATTAAATTGTTATGTTTTAGAATAGTATTTCCAATTAAATCAATAACTTGAATTTCATTTAAAAAATTGTTAGATACAATTTTTACAGATTTCCCTGATTGAGCTGGCTGAGGAAACAAACTAAAACTAAATTTATTTTCTATTTCATTAACAGATGATATTGAAGGAGTCATCCAAAAAACTAATTGTTTGAAAGAATATGGTTCATAAACAGAGTCAGCTTTATCACTCCCAACAAAAACAGAAACTTTGAATGGTCCATAATTTATATAACTACCATTTATAAACTCACTTTGAAGGATTTTAGTTTTTATAAATCCAAATTTATCTGTGAGTCCCCTGAAAAGCTCAGTTCCATTTGAGTTAACTACTCTTACTGCAATATTAGATAATGCAATAGAATTGGTATCATTAACAACAACTTCAAGTGTAGAGAATCGTCTAAATACAGAACCATTTTCCACTTGAATTTTCTTATCATTTACATTACAATCGGTACATGTAACATAGGAGTTTCCAGAGACTGATATATCTTTATCTGAGGAGAGTTCACAACTAGTTCCGTAAAGTTTAAGAGTATCTTTTAGACCAGTTTTAATAAAAATAGAGTTATTAGTTGCTCCTATAGAAGTAAGAAATTTGATTATTGAGTTCCCATTTTTATTAATAGTTATTATATTATTAGAGTTACCAGTAACAACCAAGCCATCAATATTGTATGAGTTTGAATTAAGTATTAACCCATCTTTTACATTTCTAAACAGGCAATTATTAAAATTAAATGTGCCATTTTTTAAATCAATTTTTAAAGAATCATTTCCATCGGAATTGAAAATAGAATTCGAAAAATTGGAAATTGAAGTTCCATCAATAATTAATTTAAATGAGTCTCTAACATCCAAAAAAGAGTTACTAACATTGAATTGATTCAAACCTGAAACTAATAAAGATCCACTTGCATTTATCCAATTATATTTTTTAGTTAAAGAAGAATTGATATTTCCATATATAGAATCTGTAATCAAAGTATTAAGTACAAATAAAATTGTATCGTTACTCTGGGAATCAGTTAATTCAGTTTCTATTAAACCTCCAAATTGAGTACTATCAGAAATATTAGCGCTTACGAATAAATCAGTTTCAATATTTTTATCTAATGAGAATGATGATGGAGATGATGTAGCATTCCATTTGGAATTCGAACTTGTAACCCTTGATTTATAATTGTTCAAAAATTGGGATTCATTTATGATTGGGAATCTATAAAGTATAAATTCATTTGATGAATGAATTGCAAAGCCATTAATAATCTCATTTGTATGACTGATTTCATTTGAAGATAAAAATAGTTTTTCATCTTTATCAAAGAATGTAGATTTCTTCTTTTTATTTTTTTCTACAAATTCATAAGAAAAACAATTTATTGGAATACTTGCAAGGCAAATTTTACTTTTGGAGTCTACAGATGGTTTGTAATCCTCTACTAAAACGAGTGTATCAATTTTTTTCCCATTTTTACATAAAGCAATTACCTTATAAGTTTTATCTGAATTTCGGACTCCATTTGATGTGTTCTCAAGATATAATGCTTGGCTATAATGAACTGAATCAACTTCTTTGTTCCCAACTTTAAGTTTCATTTTAACACATATTCTTTCAACATAAACATCTATATCACCACCAGAAGTTGAAACTTTCGAAGTTGCAGTTTTATTACTTGTTACATTAGTAATTCTAAGAGTATCATTCAATTTTTTAATTTGAGGGTTTGGACCAATTATTTTAGGATCATTTTTGCTTTGTACAATAACCCAAGCATATAGTTCACATAAATCGGTATGTGTATCACGATTTAAATTTGCTAAAGGATCTTTACTACATTTTTCTAATGCTTTTTCCCAAGGTGTACCTGTCCCATCACCATCGTATGGAGTTGGGTGTTTATCATCAGAACTAGTAATCACAACACCTTTAATTCCCTTTTTAACAAGTTGAGAGATAATTCCACCACTATAACAAGCTGTAATTTCTATGCAAACTTCAGTAATCCCATTATCTTTTAACTTACAAACAAGTTTTTCAAAAGTCATTAACACTAATTTTTTTCTGTTTTCATCCCACAACCAAATTCCATCATTTTTCTCCCCAGGTGCTCCTTTACCATGACCCACATATTTTATAAAGAATTTTTTACAAGCTTTACCCTTATATGAGTCAATAATATCGCAAAGTTCTTTTGAAGTCAAGCCACAATTATTTTCACCGCGATGAACTGCAATATTTGCTCCATTAATTTGTGGACCTGTAGGGCTTCCATTAAGTCGTTCCTTCCATTTACAAATATCATTATCAATAACCATTTTTTCAACTTCTTTATCAGTACCACCTGAAAATGCTATTGCCCAATCAGATGAGTTACTTGTTGGAACTTCTTTATAAGGATTTACTTTTGGAATGCAATTATTCTGTTTCCCATAAACTTTATTGTCGTTAAAAGTACAATCTGGACCAAAATGTGGTAAAACATTATTTATTAATGGGTACGATTCAGCATTGGCAACAACTTGAATTTTCCCATCTAATGCTGATGCAATTATAATTTTACATGGATGGTTAAATAATTGATTCGGATATTCATCTAAAAAGAATAGATAAGAATGCTCTTTAATAATAATTGTTTGGAATTCTTCATCTAAAGTACTAATCGAATCTCCTGAATATAATAAAGAATCTTTTGATATCGGATTTGGTAATACATAAAGGTTGATACTATCTTTTCTGGTGTTTAGTTCTATAACTTGCTTGATTACATTTAATGATACTCTTTTGATTGACATTGGAACAACCATGAAAGTTACTTGAGCTTGATTATTCTTTTGAATTGGATCTTGTTGAGTTTGAACATTAACTCTAAAACCGAAAGAACCCAAACCTACTGGATTCCAAGTTTGTTGGCTAGTGAAATCTTCTTGAACCCCAGGTTGTAAAGGACGTCCTAGTATAGTTCCTGGGGAAATTGGTTGGTTGTTTGAATTTAAAAAATCATACTGACAATTGAAACCGTCATTTTGCAATGGTCCGTTGTTAATTACAGTAATTATTGGAATTATTGGTGACCCAATTTCAACCTTAATTCCAGGCACTTTAATACCTTGAATGGCTAAATCAGATTGGGCATTAACTCTATTAAAAAATAGAAATGCAAGTAATGTTAGTATGCTAGTTATAGCATAAATTTTTAAGAATAATTTTTTCATAACTTCTCATTCAAAACTATTAGTTAAGATTATTTTTAATATATACTACCTAGTCAAAATACAACTAGGAATTAGTTTAAAAATGAGAAGTAATGGTTTTAACTTTGCCAAAAAGAATAACTACAAATGATTAGATTTATTTAGGATTAATAATTTAAAATTAAACATAATTCAAGAATAACAATTCGTAAATTTAAACATTAATTTATGAAATACATCAACTTAATTTTTAAACCATTAAAAATTCTAAATTATATTTCATCATATAAAAGATTAATTGAATCAAAATTTCTAATATTTTTAGTTGGCGAAAAAAATAGGATTAAAAATGCTGTAAATCCACCTGTGGCACAAAAAAACATTGTTGGTTGGATACCAATATAATCTGCAAGAAAGCCTGCAATAAGAGCACCAAATGGTGCTAACCCAACTTCAAAAAGTTGCATTGCTGAATTCATTCTCCCCAACATATTATCTGGGGTAATAATTTGCCTTATAGTAGTATCATTAATGAAATATATAACAAGAAAACAGTCTCCAAGCTGAGATAACGATAACATAACTATTGCAAATGTTTTTCCAAAATAACCTGCTAATGGAATGCACAACATTGAACAAGCAATCAAAAATGATGCAATAAGCATTGTTTTACCAACTCCAAATTTTTTAGTAATCCTGTTTGCAAACATTGATCCAAAAATAGAACTCACTCCTCCAATTGAAATAATCAAACCAAGAATACCAATATTTATATTTAATACCCTTATTGCATAAAGAGAGTACAAAGTTCCAAAGAATCCGAAAAAAAATGAAATTCCTCCAACAGCAAATGCTGATGAAAGCAAAATCTTATTTTTAAATACGAATTTGATTCCTTGAGTTATCTCATCAAATACTTTGATGTTAGTAGTACTTTGATTTGAAATTGAAGACTCTTCTTTCTTGTTGATTAGAAGTAGGCTAAATGCAGATACAAGAAATGATATTGAATCAAATATTATTGCAAAGGGTGCAGTTATTGCTACAATTAATACTCCAGCAATTCCAGGACCAGAAACTTCAGCAATAGAATTACTTAATGAAATTTTTGCGTTAGCTGAAACTAAATTTTTACGTTCAATTAATGTAGGCAAGTATGACCTGTAAGCTACATTAAAAAATACACCACAAATACTTGAAAGAACAGTAACAAAATAGAGTTGAAACAATGTTAATTGATTATAATGAAATGCAATAGGAATTGTTAAAAGCACTAAACATCTAACAATATCAGTTGTAATTAACATTGGTTTTCTTTTGAATTTATCTACTAGTACACCAGCGAACAAGCCAAACAATACACTTGGCAACGAACCAATAGCAGATATAAACCCCATTTGCTTTGCGCTAACACCAAGTGTTACAAGTGCAACTATTGGTAATCCTGTGCGTGTTATTCTCGAACCAAATTCTGAAAATGTTTGCCCAGACCATAGTTTAACAAAATCAAGATTTTGCCAGAGTGAATTTTCTTTTTGCATTTATAAATAAATCAAATTATTAACTAAATAATATAACTAAATCTGAATGTAATTAATGATGAATAATCTATAATAAATTCAAACGTATAAGATTGATTCTACAAAAAATATTTTTAAATTGGTAATAAATTGATAAAGTCATTTTGAGAATTATCGATTATAAAAATGAGTTCAAATTTATCAATGCAAAAATAGTTCTTTAATTCACTGGGGTTGCAACTTTCAGTTTACTTATTTTCGCAGTTCAAATTATACCAAAGATGAAAAATTACTTAATTAAAATTTTAAATGAAGCAATATTAAAAATTGGTTCTACAGAAAATATTCTTATCACTTTAGAGTCTCCAAGACAAATTGAACATGGAGATTTAGCAACAAATATAGCAATGAATTTAGCAAAACCATTGAGAAAAAATCCTCGTGCAATTGCTGAAGAAATTCTTCTTAACCTAAACTATGATAATTCTTTAATCTCTTCAATTGAAATTGCTGGTGCTGGATTTATCAATTTTAAGTTTACAGATAAATTTTTTCAAATTAAATTATCTGAAATAATTGCCAAAGGAGATGAGTATGGAAAATCAAATATTGGAAATGATATGAAAACAAATGTTGAATATGTAAGTGCTAACCCTACTGGTCCGCTTCATACTGGGCATGCAATTGGAGCAGCACTTGGTGATACAATTGCAAATTTGCTTGAATGGACGGGTTATAAAGTTACTAGAGAATATTATTTTAATAATGCTGGTAACCAAATGAGGAAACTTGCCTTATCAGTTCAAGCTAAATACCTAGAATTACTTGGGTTGCAATTTAATTGGAAAGAAGAATACTATCAAGGGGAATATATTATTGACATTGCAAAAGAGTTTTTAAAGATAAATGGTGATGGATTTTTTGAAGAGAACGAAGCTAACTTAGATTCATTTAGATTCTTTGCTGAAAAATATAATTTCGATAGAATTATTGAAACACTAAAAGCATTTAATGTTAATCATGAAGTATTTTACAATGAAGATACATTGTATTCTGAAGGAAAAATTAAAGAAACAATTGATGACTTAACAATAATTGGAATGACATATGAAAAAGATGGAGCTTTATGGCTCACATTCAAAGAAGAAGGACAAAATGATAGGGTAATTGTAAAATCAACTGGAGAACCAACTTATAGGCTTCCTGATATAGCATATCATGTAGAGAAATTTAAAAGAGGATATGAATATATAATTGATGTATTTGGAGCTGATCATATTGCTACTGCTCAAGATGTTAAAAAAGCTATTAAAATGTTAGGGTATGATGATGATAAAGTGAAGATTGTTATGAATCAAATGGCAACATTTATTGAAGGTGGAGAAGAAGTTAAATTCTCGAAACGTAGCGGAAAATCATTAACACTCGATACAATGATAGAAGAATTTACAGCTGATGTTGTTAGATATTTTTTTGTGATGAGAGGTGTTAATACTCACTTAACTTTTGATATTGATTTAGCTCGAGAACAATCAGATAAAAACCCATTGTTCTACTTGCAATATGCTCATGCAAGGGTTTCAAGTGTTTTAAGGCATTCGGATGAACTAGATTATAAAATAGATTTAAAAGCAGATTTATCTTGTTTAAAGGAAGTTGAAGAAATTGATTTGATTAAGGAATTAATAATATTTCCAGAAATTATTCAAAGAGCTTCAAGAGAATTAGAGCCTCAAATTTTAAGTGAACATCTAAGAAACATTGCCTCTTCTTATCATAAATTTTACAGAGAATGCAGAATAATTAAATCAGAAGAAAATATTAGAGCTGCAAGATTGTTGTTATGCATAAGTACAAAAATTGCATTATCAAATGGTTTGAAAATTTTAGGAGTTAGTGCACCAGATAGTATGTATAAAAATAATTAAAGTAAAGATTGATTTAATAATTGAAAACTTAAAATTTGAATGGATAAAAAAAACATATCTAAAATATTAGTAATTGGAATAATTGGGCTTGGGGTAATAGTATCATTACTAGTAAATAACTTTCTTGTAGGAGCAAAGGGAACTCAATCTGAAATGAATGAAATTGATTGTTATTCTTTAGCTGAAACTTCATTTGAATTTCAAGGTAATGTTATTAAAGTTTCAGAAGAACAAACTTGCAAACTAATTAAAATGATTACTGAAATGAAACCAGTTAATGAAAATTATTCAAGTGAAAAAGATGACCCTTGGCATTATTATGGAAGGTTAAGAATTAGACCAAAAAATTCAGTTTGGTTTTTAATCTTTATTGCAAAAAAAAGTAAAAACTACAAGCCAATTTTTTCCTTACAACGAAGACGTGGCTCTGGCTGGGGGGTTGTAGGTCAGTTTGATGCCGAACCTATATTGAAGGAGTTAGGTCTGTTTGATAAAATTGATAAAAATAAACTTGAATCAAATGAAGCCCTAACCCCAACTGATTATACAACTGAGTTTTAAATTATTATTTTCTTATTAATGTATTATGAACGAGATTTTAAAGCTTAAAAACGTAATTAAAAATTTTACATTAGATGGAAAATTAATTCCAGTTTTACGTGAAATTAACCTTGAAGTTTTTGAGGGAGAGTTAATTGCAATTATTGGTACATCTGGTGCTGGTAAAAGTACTTTGCTTAATATTATAGGGGGATTAGATGAGGCTACTAGTGGAGATGTTGAAGTATGCTCAACTAGAATTGATAAGTTATCTAATAATGAAATTGCAAAATTTAGAAACAAAAACATAGGTTTTGTTTTTCAATTCCACCACCTATTGCCAGAGTTTACTGCAGTTGAAAATGTGGCAATTCCTTTAATGATCCGTGGAATTCCAAAATCGGAATCAATTGTAAAATCGTTAGTGTACCTTGATTTAGTTGGATTAAAGGATCGAGCAAATCATAAGCCAAATGAGCTCTCAGGTGGTGAACAACAGCGAGTGGCTGTTGCTAGAGCTTTATCACCAGAGCCAAAAATTATACTTGCAGATGAACCTTCGGGGAATTTAGATAGTGAAAATAGCAATAACTTACATGAACTTTTAAGGAAAATTTGTAAAGAGAATAAACAGACTGTAATAGTAGTTACACATAATTCAGAACTTGCTGGATTAGCTGATAGAGTGTTAAAAATTGTGGATGGAAAATTTGAAAAACTAAATTGATAAATTATTTTAATTATCGATTTAGTTAAAAATAATAGTTGTAAAATTAATGTTAAAACTAAACTTAAATAAATTTCTAAATCGTCGTTAGTAATAATTCAATAGTATTTGGTAAGTTAATTTTTATTTTTTAAATATATATACAAGATGAAATTTAGTCTATGTAATTTTCTCACAGTTTTAATTCTTTTAAATGTTTTAACTAGCTGTGCCCAATCTTCCAAACAAAAAATTGAAAATCTAAACGAAGGTCATATAACTGAATCTGCTTTAAACGAAAACATTGTAACAGAAATTGACACTAACTGGACTACAAAAATCTTAAAACCTGATACAGTTTGGAAAAGATTACTAACACCGCAACAGTTTTATATAACCCGTGAACAGGGAACAGAAAGACCATTTACAAGTGAATATTATAAAAATCATGATAAAGGAATTTATTTGTGTGTATGTTGTAATAACCCATTATTCAGCTCTGAAACTAAATTTGAATCGGGAACAGGTTGGCCCAGTTATTTTAAGCCATACTCTACCAAAAGTATAAATACATCTCAAGATGATTCACAAGGAATGTCAAGAAACGAAATTCATTGTCAAAGGTGTGAAGCTCATTTGGGTCATGTATTTGATGATGGACCAAAACCAACAGGTTTAAGATATTGTATAGATGGAGTTGCACTTTTATTTCAGAAAGGAGATGTTAGAATAAAAGTTAATGAAGTTATATCATCAAAACAAAACAAAGAATTAAGTAAAGCTGTTTTCTCAGAAGGATGTTTTTGGTGTGCTGAAGCAGTGTTTGAAAAGATTAAAGGTGTTATTGAAGTAACTTCTGGTTATTCAGGTGGTGATGAAAAGAATCCAACTTATGAGCAAGTAGGTCAAGGTGAAACTGGCCATGCTGAATCAATAGAAGTTCTTTATAATCCTTCTATTGTAACTTACAAATCTTTATTAAAGGTATTTTTTAATTCTCAAGACCCAACTCAAGTGAATGGTCAAGGTCCTGATATGGGTTCTCAATATAGATCTATTGCTTTTTACAAGAATGATTTAGAAAAAAATGAAATAGAAAGTTACATCAAAGATTTAAATAAATCTGGGAAGTATAGCAAGCCAATTTCAACTCAAGTAAATCAATTTAAATATTTTTGGAAAGCAGAGGATTATCATCAAGATTATGTTAAAAATCATCCAGAAAATTCATATGTAAAGCATGAATCAATACCAAGATTAAATAAGGCTATAAGAGAATTTCCAGAATTGTTAAAATAAATTCTATAAGTTGTATATCATAATTAGAAAAAGCCAAAATTGAAATTAATTTTCAAGTTTGGCTTTTTATATTGCTTGTATTAGAATTATTTGTTTATTCAAATTCACCGTGAACCATAGTAACAAATTTTCCTGCAAAGCCCATTACGTCTTTCCCAGCGGCTTTATTTTCATCTGATTGCATCGCAATTTTAAATGAATCTTTATCTGCAAAAATCATATCTGCAATTAAATAATATGGAGCATCAGGAGTAAATGCTCTTATATTCTTACACACTTTTAAATCAATCAAACCCGGCACTTTTCTCATTAGCGGAGCATGAATTTCATTGTAATGTTTATCAAATGCCTCAACGTCTTCTGGTTTTGTAAATAATGCTACTAATTTATACATTTTTAAATTTTAAATTTATATTGATAGAATTAAATTTTATAATAATATTGGAATTCTGTTATACTCCACGAGTTTCTGGATGCCAAATAAATTTATGCATTTGGAGTTGAAACCTAACATTCAAACCATCATTAAGAATTGCATTTACTAATTCAACTGGTTCAATTTTACCAAACACAGGGGATATTAAAACTGATTTTACTTTTTCAATTAAGCTGTAATTTATAATCAATTCTTTTGACCATTCATAATCAACAATAGAAGAACATACAAATTTAACTTCATCATTCTTACTGAGAAAATTAATATTTTCTAAAAAATTCTTCTTCATCATTAAAGAATCTGGTGTTTTCAAATCCATAATTTTAATAATCCTTTTATCGCAATTTGAAATGTTAATATGACCACCAGTTTCTACGGCAACTTCATAACCTTCATCTAAAAGTTCGTTCATTAAAACATAAACTTCTGACTGTTCTAATGGTTCGCCTCCAGTAAATTCTACAAACTTTATATTATACTTCATAATTTCATTTTTAATAAAATCAAAACTTTTCCATTCACCACCAATTCTATGATCTAAAGCATAAGGGGTATCGCAATATGAGCATCTTAACCCACAACCTTGCAACCTAATAAAAAAACATGGCAACCCAGCACGAGTTCCTTCCCCTTGAATTGAAACGAAGAGTTCATTAATTTTTAGATGCCTAGGTTTCAATGGAACAATCATACTTTATAAATTTTTATTAGATCTTAGTAAAAGAAATTTAATTTGAATTTGATATTAAATTCAAATTTTAGAAGTGATAGTTTAACGAAAAATAAATTAATTTATATATAAAAAAGTAATCTCACGAATTAAACCAAATAGTTATAAAACAAACATTATGTATTAACAATATTCATACCTTTATCAATAATTAAATTATCCAAATTGTAAGATTTAACCGCAAGAATATCGCACCTTTCATTTAATAAATTTGATGAATGACCTTTCACCCAATTAAATTTCACGTTATGAATTTCAAGAAGATCAGCTAATTGAACCCATAAGTCTTTATTCAAAACTGGCTTCCTATCTGCCTTACACCATCCTCTTGCTTGCCAATTTACTAACCATTTCTCCTCAATAGCTGAAACTACATATTTTGAATCAGAATAAACTGAAACATCACATGGGAATTTTAATTTCTTTAGAGCAACAATTACTGCTGTTAATTCCATGCGATTATTAGTAGTGAGAACAAAACCTTGAGAGATTTCAATTTCTCTATTTTCATACGTTATAATTGCTCCATATCCACCTTTGCCAGGATTTCCAGAACAAGCACCATCAGTATAAATCTTTACGTGTTTTCTTTCAGAATTAATTTTTTTAGACATATTAAAAATACTAAACTAATGTGCCCCAGTTAAAAGTGATTCCATATTAATATCTTTAAAATTATAGTTTGGTCCTTGTGTACAAACCAAAGAATATCTTTTTTCACCTTTCGTCATTTCAACAGGACAACCTTGACAAATACCTATACCACAAGCCATTTGACATTCAAGAGATACTTCAATCTCAATATTATTTAATAAGCAATAATTCCCTAGTGCCATTATCATTCTATTTGGTCCACAAGAAAATACTTTTACTACTCCCAAATCATTTTCATTTAAATACTTGTTCAGAGTAAAAACAACATTTCCTTTAATTCCAATAGAACCATCATCTGTACAATAAACAGGATTTAAAAGTCTTCCATCGTTTATTAGCATATCTTCAGTTCTAGCACCATGAATATTTACTATTTTTTTTTCATTAGCAATTATTGATTTTGCTGTAATAGGCATTGGAGCTATACCCAAACCACCACTTACTAAAATCCCTGTTTCGAAAGTGGAACTTGTATTGAATGGTACCCCAAGTAAGCCTATAACATCAATTGAATCTCCAATTTTTTTATTTGAAAGAATTTTTGAACCTTTACCAACAACATTAAAAATAATCTCTACATCATTATCATAAATATTATGCAGACTATATGCTCTTCGTAATAATGGATCATTTGATTCATCAACTTTAATGTTAAGGAACTGACCAGGAAGTGATTTGCTTGAAATGATTGGTGAATAAAAACGAAGAACAAAAACGTTACTTCTTATTTGTTTTATATAAGTTACTTTACTATTTTCTTGATGCATTCTTTAATATTTAATTTTTCAAAGATAAGGAGTTTGGTTAGGTTATAATTAAAAGTAAAATTCTTAAAAAACAATTAAAATTTTTAAGTTAAAAACTAAAATAAAATTTAATCTAAATTAGATTCTAAAAGATAATATTATTTAAAGAAATCATTAAATTATAATTGAATTGTTTTATCTAAATTAGCTTGTTAAATATGATCTAAAACTTAAAGTCAAAAATAAAACATATGTTTAGAAATAGTATTATAACAATTGCAATACATTTTGCATTCTCAATATCAAGTGCACAAAATCTAGGGTTTGAGTCATATTATTCAATAAATAGTATGTGGTTATCATCGCCAGGATCGTTAGGAATAGGCTTGTATGGATGGGAGAATCCAGCTTTATTGACTTATCAAAAAAACTTTGATTTATTATTCTCATGGCAGAACAAAGATAATAACCCATTTAATAAAGCAAATCGATTTGGATTATTTGCAGCCACAAATGGATTAGGTTTTGGTTGGATTAAGAATAAAATTGGAGATGTAACTGAGAATGACTATAGAATATCTTTTGGTTTTGGAGATAAAAGTAATTCCTCTGGAATTGGATTTGGATGGTCTGGTGGGGACACAACAATCTTCAAAAGATCGAGCGTAATAACATTAGGGTCTCTTTCACGTAATCAATTTTTATCTTATGGATTATCTGGAACTATTGGATTAGATGAGGCAACCACAGAAGGGGTTTTAGATTTAGGGATCAGACCCTTTAAGAATGAATTAATAACTCTTTTTGCAGATTATGGAGTGCATACCGGTCAGAAATTATTTGCAGGAAATTGGAGTGCTGGTGCAATTTTTGAGCCTATTTCTGGAGTTCGTTTAACTGGTAGATATTTTAATGATAAAAATGTTTCATTAGGATTACAATTTAGTTTAGGAGGTTTAGGTTTATCTATGCAAGAACACATTTCAAAGGATGATAAAAACTCAGATTTTCAAACTTATTCTATCAGGCTAGGGGGATATGATAGGAATATCTTTAGGGGAATGTTTAACAAAAAGAATGCATATTTATCTTTAAACATGAATGGAGGAATGAATTATCAGAGGTTCCAATTTTTTGATAACTCTAAAACTTTATTATCTACATTAGAACAAATTAATGATGCCAAGGATGACAATGCAATAGCTGGTATTTGTATTAACATGTCAGGTATGAGTATAAATAAAGAGATGTTATGGGAGATACATGAAGCACTTAAAGAATTTAAAAATTCAGGAAAAAAAATAGTAGTGTTTTTTGATCGAGTAGGAATTGATGATTATCATTTTGCTTCAGTGGCAGATAAAATTGTTATGGATCCATTAGGAACTATGACGCTTGAAGGTTATGTTGCAGGTAGAACTTTTTTGAAAGGAACTCTAGAAAAACTTGGAGTTGGATATGATGAATTAAGATTTTTTAAATATAAATCAGCAGTTGAAAATTTCTCACGTGACAAGTTTTCGATAGCAGATAAGGAGCAGCGACAGAAGTTGATAAATGATTATTATAATTTAGCAAAAAATGATATATGTGAAGGACGAAAAATATCATTTGAGAAATTTGATAATACTGTAAATAATCAAATGATGCTAAATTCAACAAATGCATTATCAGCAGGTTATATTGATAAGATTGGTAGATGGGAGTCTGTTGATTCAGTTATTAGAGAGTTAGAAGGGAATTCTAAAATGCAAGTTGGTTATGGTTTTATAGAAAAGAATAATTTACCAGAAGATAATTATTGGGGCAACAAACCTAAGATAGCAGTAATATATGCAATTGGTGCATGTGCAATGGATGAAGGAATAAATGCTAGATCATTAGTTCAATATTGTGATGCTGCAGTTAACAATCCAAATATTAAAGCAATTGTATTACGAGTTGATTCTCCTGGTGGTGATGCCTTAGCTTCTGATTTAATTTCTGAATCATTAAAAAAAGCTAAAGGAAAAAAACCAGTTATTATCTCTCAAGGGTATGTTGCGGGTTCTGGTGGGTATTGGCTTTCAATGTATGGGGATACTATAATTGCTGCACCAAATACAATAACAGGTTCTATTGGAGTTATTTCTGGTTGGATGTATAACAAAGAAGCTAAAGAAAAACTCGGCTTATCAACTGATATGGTCAAGGTTGGAAACCATGCTGATATTGGCTTTGGTATGACATTACCTGTTATAGGCTTAGGGTTACCTGATAGGGAATTTACTGTAGAAGAAAGATCATTTTTTGAAAAAGAAATTAGAGAAATGTACAAAGAATTTGTAACCAAAGTTGCAACTGGTAGGAATAAAAAATTTGATGATATTGAACCATTGGCTCAAGGTCACTTTTATAGTGGTACTGAAGGACTTAAAATTGGATTAATAGATATGTTAGGTGGAATTGAAACTGCAATAAATGTTGCAAAGAAAAAAGCAGGATTAGAAAATGTTGAAATAGACTTAGTTTCTATGCCAAGTGCATCACTTGTCGATTTTTCAGGATTAATGCCAAAACTTATTGGAGTTGATGTGAAGCAAGTTCTTGAAGATCCAATTTTACAAGCTTTAAAGTATAGATTAAAAAATAATGGAAAGATAATGACTGCTATGCCTCTTGAAATAGAGATTGAAGCAAAATAGATTAGTAAATATCAGTGATTAAGTTACTTATTAAAAAGTAAACAATCAAGCTATAGATATAAATTGAACATTAATTTTACCAAAGGTTATATGTACCTAAATAAAAAATCCCTAAAAAAAATAAGTATATTTCAATTGAGTTTCGGAAATTTGCTATTACAATTATCGGTAGTGGTTAGGGATTTTATAAAACAACTTAATTTTACAAGCCACTATTAACGTTTAACTATTTATTAATTTTTTCAAAATGGCTGAATTAACAAAAGATGTACGAGCAAAATTAATTGCTGGTGCATTAGAACAAATCGAAAAACAGTATGGAAAGGGAGCAATAATGCGTCTTTCTGATAGTGCAGCAGTACCTGTTGAATCAATCTCAACTGGTTCTTTATCCCTAGATGCTGCAATTGGTATTGGTGGAATTCCTCGTGGCAGAATTACTGAAATATACGGACCAGAGTCATCTGGTAAAACAACTATCTGTTTGCATGTAATTGCAGAGGCTCAAAAAATTGGTGGTGTTGCAGCATTTATTGACACTGAGCATGCTCTTGATATTCAATATGCATCAAGGCTAGGAGTAGATATTAACAACCTTTTACTCGCTCAACCTGAGTTCGGTGAACAAGCATTAGAAATTGTAGAAACATTAGTAAGAAGTGGTGCTATAGATGTTGTTGTTGTTGATTCAGTTGCTGCTTTAACCCCAAGAAGTGAGATTGAAGGTGAAATGGGAGATGCTCAAGTTGGGTCTCATGCAAGGCTGATGTCACAGGCAATGAGAAAATTAAACGGAGCTATTGGTAGGTCAAATGCAATCGTAATGTTTACAAATCAATTACGTTCTAAAATAGGAGTAATTTATGGTAGTCCAGAAACAACTACTGGAGGTAATGCACTTAAATTTTATGCTTCTGTTAGAATGGATATTAGAAGGAAAGAGGTTATAAAAGATGGTTCTGATATTATTGGAAATAGAGTAAAAATTAAAATTGTAAAAAATAAAGTTGCTCCTCCTTTTAAAGAAGTTGAATTCGATATAATGTATAACGAAGGAATCTCTAAAGTTGGTGATATGCTAGATGTGGCAATTGATAAAGGAATAGTATTAAAAAGTGGTGCTTGGTTTACTTTTGGTGAAGAAAGAGTTCAAGGTCGCGATGCATTAAAAAAATTATTGACTGAATCACCAGTAATGTTAAAATCATTAGAAGAGAAAGTTAAAGCAATATTGGGTATTACTAATGTTCAAAAATTAAATACTAAAGAAGTTAATGTTGCTGAAAAGCCTGAAAAAAGAAAGTAATTAATTTAATAATTATCTAAACAGATTCTATTTTAATTTAAAAAGAGTCTTAAATATTAAACCAGCAAGCATTGAATTTTACTTGCTGGTTTTATTTTACAAATAATTTGAATTGTTACCCTAAAAAACTTCAAATATAAAACTAAATTTAAAAATATGGTTTTACAGTTAAGCTCCAAATCTGTGTTCCTTCTAGGCCTGATGGTACCCATACATTATTTATAAATCTATAAATACCATTTCCCCAGGTACCAACTACTAAATTATTTTTGTATTCTACAACAGAATGTATAACTGGAGTTGGTAAATTATTGGAAATATCAACCCATTTTGGTGTACCTTCTTTTACTCTATTAATAATCAATCCTTTTTCACCAGCAACAACCAAACCATTTATAGTAGAAATACATGAATAGATATTCTTCATTATTGAATTACAAGTTGGATATATGCATGAACGACAGCATAGACCATACTTTAACCAGGTTTTAGCATTGTTATTGCTAATATATGCAATAGAATCATTCTCGCCAGTTATAATAACTGAGTTAGTATTAGATGTATATTTTCGTATTATAACTTTATAAGAATATTTATTTTTCATGGGTGTATTTGGGTTAGACCATGTTTCCCCACCATCAGTTGAAAGCCAAAAGCCAAAAGCAGTGGCAGCATAAATGTAATTAGAATTAAACTGATCAATTTTAATATCTAAAACTTCTTTAACTCTCCAATCGGTAACTGTTTTCCAATTCGCACCATAATCCAATGTTCTATGGATGCCATCTCCAGCACCAAGAAATATTACTTTGCCATTACATGAGTCAATTGCATCAACACAAAAGGCTTTGATATTCTCTGGACCAAGATGAACCCAGGTTTTTAATGAATCTTTACTTAAGAATAATCCACTACCTAATGTACTACCTACCGAAATTTTGTTTTGATTACCATGAACTACTGCAAATACAACCTGAGAACGTACAGATTTGTTAAGTAAGAAAAGACTAACAAAAATAAAAATGACATTTTTCATAGTAGAATAATTTAGTATAAAATAAAAACTATTCAACAGTAAATTTTTTATTGATAATTGTAGATCCAGCTTTAAACATAAGCAAATAAGCACCTTTAGCAAGATTAAAATTAGAAATATTTATAATAGAAGCGTTTATACCAAGTTCAAATTCTCTATGTGAATTATAAACTGAGTTACCTTGTTCATTAATTATTGAAAAACTCGATAAACATTTTTTATCTAAATTAAATTCCAAAACAATTTGATTTTTAACAGGGTTTGGTTTTAATATTAAATTAACTTTATTTGAGTTGGTATTATTTACACTGCTTGGAATGTAATCACCAGTTGTAAAACTCCAGTTAACAGACCAAGGTCCAAGCCCGAAAGTGTTCTGTGAGTTAACATGCCAAAAGTATTTTGTTTTAGGTAAAAGATTAATTGTTTCATAACCCCCAGTTTGAATCCCACCTTGGTCAATTGCTCTAACAGCATAATTTTCAACAGTGGAAACTTGAATATCATAAAATAAAGCATCGGGGGTTTCACTCCAAAGGAAAGCTAATTCTTTCTCCACATTTATTGCATTATTTTTAGGATATTCTAATAAAGGAGCATCAGGTAATCCTGTAATTGTAAAGCTCCATACCTCGCTCCAATTGCTAGTTCCAGTTTTATCTTTAGAAGCTAATCTCCAAAAATATTTTGTTTTGAAAGTAAACAAATCATTGTAGTAATAATCAGTTTCGGTTAATGAATCTGCATTGAAAATTATTTTTATGAAGTTTGTATCTGTTGAAATTTGTAAATGATAACTTACTTCACCTTCTATGCTTTCCCATTCAAATTTAGTAGAGAAATTAGGAACACCCCTAGCGTTATTTAAAGGTTTGATGAGTTTAGGTATTGTAGGTGTAACTGCAAATAAATATGAAAATTGTAAAATAAATAAAAGTAAAAAATTAATTTTGAAAGAATGTTTCATAATAATTTGTTGTTTATTGAAATTTTAAAAAAGCTTTATACGAAAAATATTATCATTTAAATAGAATGTATAAAATTAAACAAAAATTAAATAAGTTTGTAATTTTAAAAGAGTTTTTAAAAGGACTAAAAAGATTAACTAAATTAAATCCATAATTTGTAAGAAATTAATTTTATCAATTCTGTTACCAATCAATTTAAAATAGAGTTTTAAATCAATAAAAACTAACTAATATTTTAGTTTGTATATCAACTGGAAAAACCAAACAATAAATATCGATACATATCAATTCCAATAATTATTTTCACTTGTTTAATTTTATCTTTTTGCAATTATAATGTGAAAAAGGATACATTAAACGAAAAGCAAATACTTGGCAAAAAACTTTTCTTTGATACTAAATTATCTTTAAACGGTACAAAGGCATGTGCAAGTTGTCATGATCCAAATTTTGCTTTTACAGATGGATATAGGAAATCAACTGGGTTAGAAGCAGATGTACTTGATCATAACGCACCAAGCTTAATTAATGCAAAGTATAGGAAAGTGCTTCATTGGTCAAATCCAAATATCACAACATTTGAACAGCAAATGCTAAAGCCTTTATTCTCTATTACACCAAAGGAGTTAGGTCTTGATAGCAATAACAAAGAATATCTATCAAAATTTGAAAATGATAAAGAATATAAGAAGTTGTTTAAATTGGCATTTCCAAATGATACAACAATTACATATGGATCAATAATAATGGCTATAACTGAATTTGTTAAAACATTAAACAGTTTCAATTCAACTTATGATAATTTTGTTAAAGGAAACAAAAATGCAATTTCAGCCAGTGCCAAACGTGGTTTAGAATTATTTAACTCAGATAATTATGCTTGTAATAAATGTCATGTACCACCACTTTTTACAGATAACAATTTTTATAACATAGGATTATATTTTCAATACCCATCAAACGATCTTGGGTTGAGTATGTTCACAAATCTAAGTAAAGATGATGGAAAATTTAAAACACCTTCATTGAGAAACGTAATGAATACATCTCCATATATGCATGATGGAGGTATAGAAACAATAAATGATGTTATTGATTTTTTTTACAATGGAGGTTGCAAGAATCCACAAAAAGACACTTTGATAAAAAGAATTAATTATTCAGAAAAAGATAAATTAGATATTATAGAATTTTTATACACATTGACAGATACAACTATATCCAAGAATATAAATTTTATAGAAAATAACAAATTTGAAAACAGTAAATTAGATTATTGATAAATCCAACTTGAACAAAATATTCTCAGTTAATCTTTATCTTTGGAAGATAAAAATTAAACAACTTAATTACAAAAATTTATCTAAAAAATTTTTTAGAATATAATTTAAAATGATATTTAGAATGAAATTAAATATAAAAACAGGTTATTATACTTATTTGATATTATTGATTGTTGGAGTTACGGCTTTGACTTCATGCGGTGTATCAAGAAAAATTCAAACAAATGTCCCTATAGCGGCATCAATTAATGATTCAACTTTAAAAGTTGAGAATCAAAAAACTAAAATTTTAGATTCAATAAAAAGTATACCTAGTGAATTAACTATAATACCTCCCAAAAAAAATAGTTACCCAGATGTAAAAGAATTTAATGCTGGAGGATTACCAGTAATTATGCGTTCTACAGGTGGAGGACAACGAATAATAACTGTAAAACTTTATATAAAAGGTGGCACTTCATATTTGTCTAAAGGTGTGTCACCGGCTCTTGAGCAATTAGCTATGATAATTCCATTTTTATCAGGACCAGATGGAACGGATAAAATTGAATATCAAAAATCATTAAACAAAATGTATGCTGGAATTGCAGGAGGTGATGGAAGGGATTTTTCAGTAGTTACATTAAGGTGTATTGATTCAGATTTCGAGAAAGTCTGGAATTATTTTACAGATATAATAAGTAAACCAAAATTTGATTCTGTAGAATTTAGAAGTGTTAAAGAAAGGATAATAAATGGAGTTAAAAACAGAACTGCAAGCCCTGAAGGTTATGCCAGCTTTTTAGCTGATAGTATTTTTTTTGCTGGTCACCCTTATGGCAGATATGCTCAAGTTAAGGAAGTTGAAAAGTTAACAATTCAAGACGCAGAAACTCATTTTAAATCATTATTTCAAAAATCAAGATTATTCATGGTTGTTATTGGGGCTGTTGATTCAACAAACATTTACAATAAAACTGAAAAAGCATTTTATAATTTCCCAGTAGGAAATTATAAAGAGTTAAAATTAGATATACCTAAAAATGCATCCATGTCTTCGGTAAATATAGTGAAGCCAGAAAAAGGGAGGTCAGCACCAACAAGTTATATTATTGCCAGATATCTCTCACCAAATATTGGAGATTCTTTGTATTATCCAATGATGAGGCTTACAAGCTTTTTAGGTGGATCATTATTCCGTGAAGTAAGAGTTGAACGAAATTTAAGTTATGCGCCAGATGCTAATGTAGAATTTGGAAAAATAAGTTATGGTGAGATAAGTATTTCAACAACACTTCCAGATTCAGCTTGGAGAACATCTAGAAATTATGTACTTGATTTTTTTAAAGATTATATTTTGCAAGATATTTCTATGAAATCAGGATTAGCGAGTTGGATTACAAGCAATAATTTGAAGGAACAAACTAGTTTATCTCAAGCAGATGAAATTGGTGAGGCATACTTTTATACTGGCTCATGGCTTAAAGCTTATAATGTTCTTGAACAATTAAAAAAAATAACACCAGAACAATTAAATGAAACTGCACAAAAGTATTTAAAAAATTTCACAGTAGTAGTTTATGGTAATTCTAAAGGAGTAAATAAAAAGGAATTTGTATATTAAATTACTTTTGGAGTTTGAAAATTATCTTTTATTAACTAAACTTAAATCATAAAATATTTATTTTGAACAACAATGGATTAGCTAATTTAAACTATAATGTATAGAACTGGTTATATAATTTTTGCACTTGCAGTTGCAATAGCTATAGGTATTATTGCTTGGTTAACTCAAGATGAACATGGAGAATCAACAAGATTTATTGGAAGCAATAGATGCAAAACTTGTCATGAAACTAATAGTTCAGGTGAACAATATAAAATTTGGTTAAATAGTGCTCATTCAAATGCATATAAAACTTTATTTTCTAAAGTAGCAAAAGATTTTATTGCTTTGAAACAAATGGATTCTTCAAATTGTTACAAATGCCATACTTCAGTTTCACATAAACCATTAAATGAATATGAATTAAAATTAGCTGATGACGGAGTTTCCTGTGAAGCTTGTCATGGAGCTGGCTCAAGGTATTCAACATTTGAAATAATGCAAGATAGTTTAGCATTTGAAATGAACGGAGGTGTTAGGGGTTCTCTTGAAGATTGCTATTCATGTCATGCTAAAGATATTAATGACAAAGAAGTATGTCCTTTTCAAAAATCAAATTTTTCAGCTGAAAAAGAATGGCTGAAAATTCAACATCCTTCCACAAGGAATAGAAAATATCTGTTGATAAATAATAACTCAATCAAAACCAATAAGGATACTATTAGTCAAAAAAAATAGTTTACATACAGTTAGTAAAATGAATTAATCACAGTCCTTCCAATTTCAAAGAAATTTATTTTGACAAAATATTTATACACACCTGGACCCACTCCGTTACCAATGCAAGCCTTATTGGCATTGAATGAACAGCCAGTGTATCATAGATCAAATGAATTTAAGCAATTGTTTGAAGTGGTAAATAAAGGATTAAAATACGTTTTCCAAACTGAAGAAGAAGTATATACATTAGCAACAAGTGGAACCGGAATAATGGAAACTGCACTAGTGAACACATTAAGTGAAGGAGATGAAATAATAGTTTGTGGTGGAGGAAAATTTTCAGAACGTTGGTTTGATTTAGCAATTTGTTTCAATATAAAACCACATTTGATAAATGTACTTTGGGGTGAAAGTGTAAGCATTGAAGGGATTTTATTTGCTTTGAGTAATAACCCAAACACAAAAGCAATTTGTTTAACTCATTCTGAAACTTCAACTGGTGCATTAAATGATATTGAAGAAATTATTCTTTCATTAAGGAAAATTTTCAATGGATTGATTATTATTGATGCAATAACTTCAATTGGAGTACATCAATTTTATTTTGATAAATGGGGTGTTGATGTTGCAATTTGTTCATCACAAAAAGGGTTAATGTCACCTGCAGGTTTATCATTTATATGTCTAAGCAAAAGAGCTAAAAGTTTTCAAATCCAATCAAATATATCTAAATATTATTTAGATTTAAAAAAATATGAGGAGTCTTTAAAGATTAATTTAAGCCCTTTTACTCCAGCAGTAAATTTAATCTATGCTTTAAATCAAAGTCTAAAATTAATTATTGATGAAAGTCTTGAAAAAGTTTGGATAAGACATAAAATTACAGCTGATTTGTTCAAAAGTGAAATGAAGAAAATTGGATTTGAAATGTTCCCAAATAATTCTTCCAATGGAGTATTAACATATTTTCTACCATTTGATAATTTTATTGAAAAATTGAAAATAGAGACTGGAATTGTAGTTTCTGGGGGACAAGATAAATTAAAAGGAAAAGTATTCAGAGTTGGGAATATGGGGCTAACATCATTGTTGGATATAGACAATATTGTTTCATCGATTAAAAAAATATTGAAGTAATATCTATAAATAATACTTTTAAAACGTGAAATTATATTTAAATAAATATGTTAAGGATGATTTGGAAAAATAAAATAAATTCAGGTTCAATTTTAACATTGTCGATATTATCGTTACTTGTTTGTTCTTGTATCAAAATACAAAGTAATAAAACTGGTGAAAGATCAGATTCAGATTCAACACAAATTGATAATGAAGTTTTAGTAAGAGGAATTAGAATTTATGGAATTGGAGAAACATCATCTCCACCAATTATTTTTTTTAACGAACAGCCACTAAATATAAATCAAGATGTTTATGGGAATGGGAAAGCATTGACAATTTCATGTGATATAGTTGCACATAATACACCGAACTTAACTTTACAGATAATTCATTGTGATAGAAACTGGAGATCAACAAAAAATGTTTTTATTCAAGATCCTGTAAATATGAGATCAAATGATTTTTTAATTCATAGAGCACCAATTGGAGTAAGGCAATACGATTACACAGCTGAAATATCTTTCCCATCAAAATCTAGTTTATTAAAAATTGAACATTCAGGTAATTACATAGCTCAAGTATTAGATTATTACAACAGTAACAAAGTGTTAGCAGAGGCTAAATTCTTTGTTGTTGAAGATAATGCGAAAATTAGTTTTATTGCTCAATCGGGATTTTACGAAAGTGCTCAAACTGATGTACCTCAACATGGTTTCAGAGTTACATCAGAGATTTTACCAGATTATACCATATTTGGATACAATATAAAAGCATTGGTACTTTATGAAAGTGGAAAATGGAATTTCCCTATTGTGGCAGAAGAATCTACAAATGAGTTTAAGAAAGGATATATCTTTGCTAGGTGGTTCCAGAGTTTTTCAAGTAGAGTAAATGCAGATTTTATGAACATTCCAGCTGGGAATGAACATAGGTTATTAGATTTAACAGATATAAGTTCATTCCCATTTATTGGTACCCAATCATTAACAACTCCTTTAAGCGATCTACCTAGAAATGGAGGGGCTGTAGCAGATAATAATGGTGTACTTTTAATACCGCTAATTCCAAGTAATGAAGAAGACTACATCCCTTTTGAATTTAGATTAGATTTAAAAGGAGGGAGTGTTCTTCAAGATATATGTGTTGTTGGTACTTTTAATGACTGGACTCCATCTGATAAATGGAGATTATTTTATGATCCAAAAACTGGATATTATAGAACTAGGGGGTTGATTAGAAGAGCAAAACATGAGTATGAATATCTTGCTGGAAAATGGAATTATGATTTAAATGTACTGACTGAATATGAACCAACTTTACTTGAAGGGAATTCCAAAACTTCAACGAAACTATTTTATGGGTTTGTTTATTATCAGGATATTGCTTTAGGTAGCTATGATAGAATTATTGGTTTTAGTTCAGTATATACAGGAAGTTATAAATAGTAATTTGTAAAATGGTTAATCTGTTAAAAAATTTAATTCTCTAATTGTATATCTTTTATTCTAGAGTTTTAATGATATAATATTTTAATTAGTTTTATTTCAAAATCTATTAAAACTGAATTGTAAATATCTAATAAAAATAATTTTATTCGATAAAATATTCAACTTGTATTTTTTAAAAAATTTAATACTATTTATCAAATAATAATTTAGAAATGCTATATACATCAGAATCATTAGAGGCAGTTATAGGTCATTTGAGCAGCCTCCCAACTATTGGAAGAAAAACTGCACAGAGGCTTGCACTTTACTTAATGAAACAACCTCGCGAAAATATTGCAGCTTTATCTCAAGCTCTTCTTGATATGAAAGATAAAACAAAATATTGTTCAATTTGTTGCAATATTACAGAGGTTGACCCATGCCCAGTTTGTACTTCTGAGAAAAGAGATAAAAAAATAATTTGTGTTGTTGCTGAACCAAGTGATGTAATCTCTATTGAAAAAACTAATGATTTCCATGGGCTTTATCACGTGCTTGGCGGTACTATCGATGCTTTGGGTGGGGTAGGACCAGAAGACATAAATGTAAAAGAACTAATTTCAAGATTAGTTGATGAAACTATAAAAGAAATAATTATTGCACTAAATCCGAATATTGAAGGGGATATGACTACTCTATATTTGTCAAAATTGATAAGACCTCTAGGAATTAAAGTTACTAGAATAGCACGTGGAATTCCACTTGGAAGTTCACTCGAATTTGTAGATGAAGCAACAATGTCAAGAGCAATAGAAGAAAGAGTAATTGTACAATAGAAAGAAAAAACCAAACCAAAAAGTATAAATTATTTAACAACAGAAAGAATTAAAGTTTTATAAAATGAACCACTATTAAGAGAGTAATAATAGTAACCACTTGGTAAATTAGATACATCAATTTCAAGTTCGTATTTACCAGCCTCTAAGAACTGATTGATAAATTTATTAATAAGTTTACCATTAAAATCAAAGAAAGAAAAAGAAGTAAATCCACTAAGCCCTAAGCTATATTGAATTTTAGTAATAGGATTAAAAGGATTAGGGACATTTTGATTTAAATAATAGTTAGAATTAGTTAGTTGAATTAATCTATTTTTCAAACCACAAATAGGTTCAACATAAATAGAAGCAGAAGAGCCAACAAGATTAGCGCAAGGTAAGTTAGTAGAAACAAAAGAGACAGCAACAGAAGGCTTATCATTACCCGATAGCTTAACCCCGAAGTTCAAAGAAAACAGAGGAGCATTAGGTTTAAAGATAGCGTTAGAAAGATCAAACACAATTTTACCAGGAACACTTTTAGAATAATTTAGATTGATATTGCCGGACAAAGAAGAGAAATTTAAAGAATCAAATAGAAGCTCATTAACGTTGTAATCAACAACAGCTTGAAAGTAATTAACATTAAGAAGATTAAAACTATTAGCAGGGTAAACATTAAATTGCAGATCAGAGCCAATAAAGCAGAGCTTACTATTAAGAGGAGATAAAGAAGCTTTAGAAAAAAACAGATTCAGAAACAGAACTAAGATTTAGAATAACAAAAAGAGGAGAAATAGAAAATGGATCATTATGAAACAAAGCAATAGAGATTGATTTATTATCTTGAACAGAAGGAGAATATCTAAACAACAGATCAAAACTTTGCTTAGGAGAAAGAGTAAGAGGAAGAGAAGAGATTAACTTAACAGAAGAATCAATAAAAGAACAATTATTGAAAGTAACAAAATGAGATCCAAGATTAGAGATATTAACTTTAACAATAGAATCATGCCCAACACAGACGTTCAGCGCATCAGCCCCCAAAGCGTGAACAGAGCCATTGTTGATACCGACGCCAACCCAATGGGAAGTGGTGTCAACATTATCTAAAGTAATGGCTTTAACGTTAGCGAATCTAAGCCCAGTATCTAACGCAGAGAAGAAAGCATCAAAATTAATAGAATCTTTCACTCCATTTTTAAGAACAATAGGAGGAACAAGTTTAATGAATTTAAAATTAGAATCAATAGAGAAATCATTACCAGACAAATTATTAAAACTAAAAGCAACAATAGAAACAGAGTCAATAAAGCTAGAATCACTGATAGAGAAAACAATACTTCTATTATTGGGTCCAAGACCAACAGCTAAGGAATCGAAGTTATAATCTTGAGTAAAAAGCAGAGGAATAGTTCCATCCCCAGATAGGGAAGATTTAACATCATTGCCTCCTTTAATAACATTATACTCAATAATCATTTTACGAGATTTAATAGCAGAAGGATTAAACTGAACGTTAATCAGAACGCTATCATTAGGCGGAATAGATAAGTTATTAAGAAGAGATAAATTAAGAGGATTAATTCTAAAATCATTAGAATCAAAGGAGTAATTTATAACACCATTAACAAGCGCTACAGAATTACCGATGTTATGCTAAAGCACAGAACCATCCTGCCACCCAGACTTAACTCTAATTCTCCCCCAATCAAAATCAGAAGCAAAGAGTTGAGAATAAACAGCCTTACCTTTTATTATAGCAATACTATCATTTAAAGGATTAGAGTAAGCATTATGAGAGAAGAAAATAGTGTCAATAAAGGAACCAGGCACAGAGGGGTTAAAGGAGACATTAACAGTATTATGATCCAAGAAATTAAGAACAAATGGTAAAGAAGGTAACCCATTAGTAAAAGAGAAAGCAGGAGTGCGAATACCTGAAGCATTAAACACAGATAACTTAGCCTCAAAGTCAAGAGAAGCATTGTTGATAGAGAAAGAATCAAGAGAAGTTGAGTTAACAACAATGGTACCGAAGTCTATATCAGAGACTTTGATTAAGATAGCAACAACTTTAGCTTTAAGTGGAAGGAGAACTTTTTTACAAGGGAAATCAACTCCAAAAGGAGAGATTTGTTCACAGACAAGAGTATCAAAGAAAGTCCCCCGAGCAGAGGAAGCAAACTTGAGAAAACAAGTAAGAGATTGAGAAGAATCAATAGTAAAGGGAGAAGTAGGTTTAATAATAGAGAAACCATTATTAGCATTTAACAGATATAGAGGTTTAAGATTAAGTTTATGAACAGAAGAGTTAGAAAAGATAACTGAAGAATCAATAGATTTAGGTAAATAGAGGAGTCCAAAATCTAAAGAATTAAGATTAAATTTAAAAGAGAAAGTAAAATAAAAGATAGTATCACAAACAGAGTTACCGGACATATCGGAAACAATAATAATTCCACGAGCATCTTTAGATTTATCAATAACATTTAGCTTAAAGTGAGCAATAGAATCAAGACCAGGAATAAAAGGATCAACAATAAGTTCATAATTAAAAGAGGAATCAGGATCAAGGAAGATGATAGATAAGTTACTACGATAAAGGGAATCAAAAGGCAGATCTTGAGCGAGAGCATCAACATTACTAAGGCAGTCTTGAATATGCATAACCTTAGGCTTGAAAGAATCAAGGAGATGAATAAACTTAGTCCCAGCATTTAAAGGAACGCTGTAAGCATCTGTTTCGTTATACCCATAAAGATAACCGGCAAACAAAGATTTAGATCTAAGAGCATATTCGCCATCAGGAATAGAAATAGTTTTGCCAACATAAGTAACGCCATTAACTTTATAGGAGAAAGTAGAGAAACTATTGCCAAAAACAGAAAAGAGATTATTCCATTTATCAGTAAATTTAAAATAGATTTCTAAATCAAACAAACCTAAAGAATCAGAAATTATATTAAGATAATGTTTAAATGTAACAATTGAAGTAGATAAAGTAGTAAAATGAGTTTCATTTATAAATTGTTCAGTAGGGGTTAATGTCAACATAGAAGGATCTGAGTTTAATACTCTATCCCAAAAAGAACCATTTGAATACTGAACAACAGAAATAGGCTTATCAGTACTAAACACTAAAGGAACAACAGGAGGTTGTTGAAATTCAAACCAAGAGTTATTACAATCACTAGAAGTAGTAATTAAGTTTTTATAAAGTGAACCATTAATATAAACATTAGTATTAATATCAGAAGCAAAAACTCTATAAGTATCCCCCTCTTTACGAGTAGCAAAGGGGAAAGCAAGATAGGAAAACCCCCAAGTATCAGTTGGTCTAAGCATCTCCTCTAAATGATTGCAAGCATAAGATGTTGTAGGAACATAAGCACATACATGTCCAGCAGTAATAGCGATAGGTTTGTTAGAAATAACATTAGTGCCAGTTAAATCTTGATAAATGGAATCAGTCATCATTAAGAAAACTTCATTTTTATTCATTCTAATTTTAAAAGTACCATCAGCACCTCTATGGCTTTTAGAATTCATATTTAAGGGTAGTGTAATAAAAACATCTGAACTATCAAGGGGATGATATTGAAAATTGACCATTAGTTTTGAAAATAGGATTTGATGCGTTCTCAAAAGACTGAATTTTGTAATGAGTACCTAAAGAATTAACAGGATAATTAGTCATACCAACAGATGTAAAATAATGACCACTCAAAGCATAAACAGTTATCAAATTATCTGAGATTATTTGTAAAGATTTATTAATATATAACTTGTCTTCTGGTATTTTTGGGTTGTTAATTGAAGGATAAGGAATAACTTGAGCAAAATCAGTAGGGATGTCAATAGTCAAAAAATCAAAAGGAATAGTATATTTTTCGATAACAAGATAATTACCACTAAAAATTTCAATTTTAGATTTAAATTTAGAGTAAACATATACCTTCGTATTTAAAGTTCCTGTCCCTTTAATTCCATTTTCAGAATTAATAGGAAATGTAAAAACAAAATCTTTGCTTTCAAAGGATTGGGAGAAGAGACTACATTGACAAAAAGAAAAATTATAATTCAAGACAAGAATTATAACAACAAAAACAGCATAGTGTTTTATAAATTAGATGAAATAAAATGTGATTATTTTATTTAATCTATTTTATTTATTTAGATAATAAAATAGATCCTCGACAAATATCTTTTTTATATTTAACTAAATAATAATAAATACCGTTTGAAAGATTTTCGCTTGATAATGTAATGAAGTTGTATCCTTTAATCCCATTAATTAAGGGCTTTGATAACACTTCACGCCCTAGATTATCATATAAATAAAAACTAGTTTTAGATTCATTTTGTAAAAAATAAGTAATCATAGTTGTGTTCTTGAAAGGATTTGGTGATACAGTAGTTATAAATTTTTCATCAGTTAAATTACTATTTATATTTGCAGTTTTACCAAACTCTATATCATCAATATACCATCCATCTAACTCATTCAAAGCTGACGTTTTGAGTCTGAATCTTACAATTGCATAAGATTTTCCTGGAGGAAGTGTAGGTGGAATTTTTAGAGTGAAAAATTCTCTTTTCCAATCACTATTATTTGCAGATGAATCTTTCCATTCTTGATAAGAATTCAAATTGTAACTTGCAATTTTGTTAAAAGTTTTCCCTTTGTCTAAACTCATTTCAACGATTGCAGAATCACCTTTATCTACAATACTAATATGTGAAAACTGAAGTTCAATTCCTACGTCTGTAATTTCCACTGGATATACTTGCATAGCATTGTTTGTATTTGGAGAGTATTTTCCTGTTGGTGAATCAGTAAATGAATTTGGTGCACTAAGTGAAATAGATTGAGTTGTTCCCCAACCTTTAGGAATTAAAAACTTAGGAGTAATCAAATCGAAATTTTCTTTATAAGGTGAACCATCACCAACATAAACTAAAATAGTATCAGAAGATTTACTTTCGTTATCTGATAAATCTGTTAGAACTGCATTGTATTTATAATAACCTCTTTTAGGAGAATCTTTTAGTATTAATATCTTTCCAGTATCATTTATAGAAATAGGCTCTGTTAACAATAAAATTCCATCTCTAAATATTTTATAATTTTTAGGATTGTTAAAGGCTGTAGCCGAGTCAGCTCTGTATTTTGGAATAAATAATGGGAGCTCAATTTCAGGTTGATAACCAATAACATCAGAAAATTTTGGTGGAGAAGGGATTAATACATTTCTAGGATTAAATATAGCTGTTCTTTCTTGACTAGTATCAATTGAAGTTACTACTTTCATTGAATACTTGTACTCTTTATTAACATCACTAACTGAATCAATATATTTGATAGTACCAGCGGGTAAGGTGATTAAAGGTTTTCCATCTTTCTCAATTAAAAGTGAATAATCAACAACAGGTTTTTTAAACATTGTCTCCATTGAAGGATTCTCCCAAATTAAAGTTGCTTGATTTACATTTATTATTGAACCAGTAACTTTAAATTTAGAAACTGGTTGCGGTTTGTATAAAGAAACAACTGCAGTATAAACATCATTTTCAAGTGATCCAGTTTTAGCTTTTCTTGTATCTAAAAAAGAAGGATAAATTTTTCCATTATAAAATGAATTCCCACTATAATCCCCAGCAAAGATATTATCAACAAAAGGATTTTTTCTGTAATCACTTGCAAAGTCACTCATCTTTCTATCAATCCATGAATCACCTCCATCACTACTGTAAGAGACGTATTGTTCAACAGTTATGTTCTCTGGATCATCACGACTATCTGAATAGGTTATAGCAATATCCCCAGTTGTTACATCAACGTTCATCCAGGGCCACCATTTATCATTTGTTGAATCAGAGTGAACTAATTTTGGGATGCTCCAAGTGTTGCCACCATCACTTGAACTAGTAAATCTAATTTTTGGTGAAGTACCAGAAGCATAAGCTAAATAAATAGTACCTTTTTTATTTGAATTTGAATTATCAACACATAATGTTGGGTAAGTTTCAGCTCGAAAAGTATTTTTTAAAACATGATAAACTGAACTATCCTTTACTTTACGAGGAGTACCAAGAGTTGAATAATTTTTTATAATATAAGTTGGAGTTGAAAAAGTTAACCCACCATCTAGCGATTTAGAAAATCCTATTGACCTGGAAGGACCATCATTCCAGCATACATAAACTTCACCTAAAGGTCCTGTTGAAGAAATTGGGAAGCTTTGTCCAAATGTTGTATCAGTTGATATACCAGTTTTTCTTGGGCTTACATTTACAGGAGTTGACCAATTCATCCCGCCATCTTTACTATACGTAAAAACAATTTGAGTGGCACTATCACGATCTGTTACACGCTTCCAAGGAGTGTACATTCTACCATAATAATTCGATGATTTGCTATTATCAATTTGTATGTAATATTTGTCTTCAAAAGCTGAATCTTTACTCATGGTTCCTTTATGTTCAATAACTTTAATGTGGTTAATCCAAGACTTCCCACCATCTGATGATTTGCTTAAATAAACACCGCTTTCACCAGTATAAACACCACTCGGAAAGGCACCATACATTACTATGCAATTCCCTTTATCATCAAACCCAACAGACGGATCATTACCAATTTTCCATGATTTAAAAGAAGTATCTTTTTTTTGTATTCCATTTTTAATTGTATCCTTAACATACATATATTTAATGTCTGTAAACACCGTATCTCTCCAAGATTTGCCACCATCATTCGAAATATAAAAAACGCATCCTCGGTAATCTACAGCCGATGAAATAATGTTGTTAGGGTCAGTTGGATTGATAGCAATGGAAGATTCATTTTGTGCTCTTGTAGTTGCTGGAGGTTCAACAACCATATTCTTGTTTAGAAAATAGAAATTCTCAGTTGCATTTGCTCCTAAAATATATTTAAACCAGTCTTCTTTTTCAGTATCTTTTTGAATGGATTCATTATCCAAATCTGGATCTATACTTGGTCTGGAACGCTCATAGTTATTAGCCTCCTGCGTAAATAAAGTTGGGATTATAAAACAAAAAAAGATAAAGAATGTAGAAATAAATTTCATAATTACAACAAAAAATTTTTTGAAGTGTTTCAAATATAATTAATTACGAAAATAAAACTTTAGTTATGAAAAAATGTAGTTAATTAATGAGATCTTAACATCCAATAAAAAATCGATAATAATTTAAGATTGTTAAAATTAATAATTTTATAAAAAACAATTTTAAAATTGAATAAAATAATATTGCCAAACCAAAACAAATAATTAGATTTGATAAATCCAAAAGAAGAAAAATAGTTAGAACCCCTGTTAATAAATAACACTCGTTTTAACAAAAAAAAATAACTGTTTTTTTAACCACAAATTCCAACAAACAAAATTGAACAAAACAAAGCTCTAGAAGTGGCTCAAACCAAAAGCCTCAGACCTCAGACCTCAGACCTCAGACCTCAGACCTCAGACCTCAGACCTCAAAATAACTACTAAAATATTTTGTATTATTTTGGGAGTAATTTTTACATTTTTCAGTACCAATTTATTATTAGTACAGGATCCAATTATAAGTCCACCACCTTGCATAGGTAATGAATGCACAGATTTGGTATGGCATTATGATTCATTAATTGTTCAACCACAACTGTTTAATTATCAAGTCCCACAAGAAATTTGTACCATTAAAATGTATTTTAAACATGCTGTAGGATGTGGAAAATGCTATCTTTCAATTATAGGATATAAGATAATTAATTGTGTAGGTTTCAATAATTTTAAACAACAGATATTGAATGGTGCACTTGAGAATATTTTAGTTAATAGTGTAATGGGTGACCCAAATTCCTGTAAGCCTTCTAAACAAACACCATGTGTAAATTCAATCAGAGTTTTTACAGGTGCTTGTAAACAAGAGTACCATTATTATGATACCCCAGGACATGATCCAAATGGTAATACAGTTGCATATGTACCAATTATTTCACCATGGGGATTTTTAGGACCTAATGTACCTATTTATATTCCAATTCTACCTGGGGAAACAGTTTATGTACCATGTTCACCTGTTTGTTGTAAAGCAACTTATCAATTTTGTGCTATTTTTGGTATAGTGGCTAATCAAGAAGTTGTAGTTTATACTTTGATTTCAACTCCAGATTCTGGATTAACCCCAAACTGTTCTGAAGCAGTATCATATACGAATGATAACAGACCTTGTATAGCTGATTGTTGGTTTTCAAATTTTTATAAAACAATATCAAAACCAATTCATAAGTGAAAAACATAACTAAAATAATTACAGCAATAGTATTATTAATTATGTTATTCATTGTAGATATAGTTAAAGCTCAAAATGGTAATTGGGTATTCACTTCTAAAGCTAATCTTAGTAGTGTTTCAGATTTTACTAGTGCTGATTCAATGAATAGTATGATCGCAATTACTGATTTAAGTGGTAATGGTGCTATAATGAAATCAGAAGATGGCTGTAGATCTTGGAAAAGAGTATATTTAGATTCAAGTAAAGGTAAGTTTTTATCTGTTAAAAGCATTTCCTATCCCTCAAAGAATTTCGCAATAGCTCAATTTGATAGTTTGTACATAGTTAAATCTACTAATGGAGGTTTGACATGGGATAAATATAAGTTTACAAATATTAATCCTCCATATTCACTGACTGGTTGGAACGGAATTATTTCCATGAAAGATGATAAAATAGGGTACTTAAGTACTTCTAATACTGCTCCAGATAAATTATTCAAAACAATTGATGGTGGAACAAATTGGATAGAAGTTAATAATAAATTCTTAAATGGTTGGGATGGTTGTTTAATAGAAAACTTGATTTGTCTTGACAAAGATAAAATAATTTGTATTTTAGATTCTTGGGCACTTAATAGTTATGGGATTGCAACTTCTTTAAATGGTGGGAAAAATTGGGTAATAATAACTAATGATTTATTCGAGAATAAATGCCATTTTACTAAATTTTCTTTTTTAGATGGTGTAAACGGCTTTTTGATGGGATATTATTTAGATACATTAACTAAAATTGAAATTCCAATGTTATTTAAAACGAACAATGGTGGATTAAAATGGGAAGAAATAAAAATGAATAATAAATCAATTTTAAAAAAAGGTGGACCCTCAAGTATTTATTTTACAGATTCTTTAAATGGAGTAATGGGGGCTCGTGAAGAAATAATAAGTACAATTGATGGAGGAAGTACATGGGAATCAGAATATTATGATAGGATAAAAGCCGCTAACCAAGGGTTTAAAGTAACAAAAGTTAAAGGTAGTCATGGATTGGCTATTACAAATTTAGGTAATTCATTCTATTACCAGCCAAGAACAACAAAAGTAAAAGCAGAAAAGAACAAAGGAGAGTTGATTTTATATCCAAACCCAACAAGTACAACAGTAAAAGTAAGATTACAACCAGGAGAAGAAGAGCTAACAATTCGAGATGTATTAGGGAAAGAAATAAAGAGTTATAAGGGAATAGGAACAATAACAGGAACAGAAGAATATGAGATAGATGTAACAGAAATAAAGGGAGGAATATATTTCATAACAATAAAATCAAAGGGAGGAATAAGAGTGGAGAAGATTGAGGTGGTTCATTAAATCTTGGGAAAAAAAGTACAATCCCCTTAATAACAAAAAGTTGTTGAGGGGATTTTATAAAAAAAAAAGCAGTAAAAAATAATATTGCCAAACCAAAACAAATAATTAGATTTGATAAATCCAAAAGAAAAAAAATAGTTAGAACCCCTGTTAATAAATAACACTCGTTTTAACAAAAAAAATAACTGTTTTTTTAACCACAAATTCCAACAAACAAAATGGAACAAAACAAAGCTCTAGAAGTGGCTCAAACCAAAAGCCTCAGACCTCAGACCTCAGACCTCAGACCTCAGACCTCAGACCTCAGACCGCAAAATAACTACTAAAATACTTTGTATTATTTTGGGAGTAATTTTTACATTTTTCAGTACCAATTTATTATTAGCACAAGTTCTAGTTGAACAGACTACCCCTCCGCCTTGTAATGATAATCAATGTGAAGGTGAAATATGGTACCATAAAACTGCACAATTTAATAAACCTGATTTTACTAGCATGGGTTTGGATTTAGGGGATTCTTGTTATATTATTGTAGATTACAAAGTAAGTACTAGTTGTAATCTTTGCAAATTCTCAATTGTTTCATATAAAGTACATGGATGTAACAATAATTTTGAAACAAATAAATCTTTATTATTAAATGCTTGTTTGTTACAGATTATGTTAATGGAAAATGCTTGCAATCCAACAGAAAATACACCATGTATAGAAAATGTAAAAGTATCATCAGGTTCATGTATGAAAGCTTACTATTATTATGATACACCAGGGCACGACCCATTTGGCAGTAGTGCTGCATATGTGCCAGTTATATCACCATGGGGTTTCTTAGGTCCAAATACTCCAACATTTATCCCAATTTTGCCTGGTGAAACAGTCTATGTACCATGTTCACCAATTTGTTGTAAAACAAAATATAAAATTTGTGTAACATTTAATCAATCAGGATCTCAAATATCATGGTCAATGATATCACAATCAGATACTACTTTAATACCACCTTGTGATTCAGTTTCACCTGTGGATCCTTATGAAACACTGCATCCATGTTTGCCAAGCTGTTGGTTTAATACTTGGAACTTTAGTAAAGCATCAAACTATTATCTAAAACCAGAACATAAATGAAATACAACTTAATTTTTCTATTGCTAATAATAGCAAATAATTTGTTTGCTCAAAAAGGAGACTGGGTACATTCTAACAGCTTTAAATATTTATATTTTACAAGCCTGTCTGTTGCTGATTCATTAAATGCAATGGCAACTGCAAATGGAGATGGTGGAACAATTATAAAAACAGAAGATGGTGGAAAAAGTTGGAAAATTGTATTTACAGGTTCTGGACAATTAAGTAATGGTTTTTCAAATAGAGTAAGAAGTATTTCATATCCAACAAAAAATTTTGCAATAGCACAGTTTGATGGTTTTAATATAGCTAAAACAACTGATGGTGGAAATTCTTGGAGTGTAAATAAGTTTACAAACATGACAGCACCATCATCAATATTTGGTTGGCAAGGTTTAATTTCAATGGTAGATGAAAAATATGGTTATTTAAGTACAGCTTATACTGGACCTGATAGAATTTTTAAAACAGAAAATGGAGGTAATAGTTGGAAAGATTTAATTTGTAATTTTCCTACCGATTGGGTGAATTGTTCTATTAAAAACATGATATGTTTAAGTAAAAATAAAATTGTTTGTATTGCAATTTCCAATAAACTTTTAAAATATGGGGTTGTATCTTCCATAGATGGAGGATTAAATTGGACATTAAATTCAGATTCATTGTTTGATTCAACTATAACATTACAAGAGTTTTCATTTATTGATGAACAAAATGGATTTTTAGTAGGTTACAAGAGTGATTCAATAAAAAAAACTAAATTCCCATTATTATATAAAACAAAAGATGGCGGAATTAATTGGGAAGAAGTAAAAAGGGATAAAAGATTGTTATTATTAAGAGGAGGAATATCCAGAATTTCATTTAAAGACACATTAAACGGAATAATAAGTGGAACAGGTGAAATATTGAACACTACAGATGGTGGGCATACATGGAATAGTGAATATTCAACATTGAACGATGGGGGTGACTCTTACTTTGTTTCAAGGATAAAAGGGAATCTTGGAATAGCAATAGCTACTGATGTAACTACATTATATTACCAGCCAAGAATAACAGAAGTAAAAGCAGAAAAGAAAAAAGAAGAATTGATTTTATATCCAAACCCAACAAGTACATCAGTAAAAGTAAGATTGCAACCAGGAGAAGAAGAGCTAACAATTCGAGATGTATTAGGGAAAGAAATAAAGAGTTATAAGGGAATAGGAACAATAACAGGAACAGAAGAATATGAGATAGATGTAACAGAAATAAAGGGAGGAATATATTTCATAACAATAAAATCAAAGGGAGGAATAAGAGTGGAGAAGATTGAGGTGGTTCATTAAATCTTGGGAAAAAAAGTACACCAAACCAAAACAAATAATTAGATTTGATAAATCCAAAAGAAGAAAAATAGTTAGAACCCCTGTTAATAAATAACACTCGTTTTAACAAAAAAAATAACTGTTTTTTTAACCACAAATTCCAACAAACAAAATGGAACAAAACAAAGCTCTAGAAGTGGCTCAAACCAAAAGCCTCAGACCTCAGACCTCAGACCTCAGACCTCAGACCGCAAAATAACTACTAAAATACTTTGTATTATTTTGGGAGTAATTTTTACATTTTTCAGTACCAATTTATTATTAGCACAAGTTCTAGTTGAACAGACCTCCCCTCCGCATTGTAATGATAATCAATGTGAAGGTGAAATATGGTACCATAAAACTGCACAATTTAATAAACCTGATTTTACTAGCATGGGTTTGGATTTAGGGGATTCTTGTTATATTATTGTAGATTACAAAGTAAGTACTAGTTGTAATCTTTGCAAATTCTCAATTGTTTCATATAAAGTACATGGATGTAACAATAATTTTGAAACAAATAAATCTTTATTATTAAATGCTTGTTTGTTACAGATTATGTTAATGGAAAATGCTTGCAAACCAACAAAAACTACACCATGTATAGAAAATGTAAAAGTATCATCAGGTTCATGTATGAAAGCTTACTATTATTATGATACACCAGGGCACGACCCATTTGGCAGTAGTGCTGCATATGTGCCAGTTATATCACCATGGGGTTTCTTAGGTCCAAATACTCCAACATTTATCCCAATTTTGCCTGGTGAAACAGTCTATGTACCATGTTCACCAATTTGTTGTAAAACAAAATATAAAATTTGTGTAACATTTAATCAATCAGGATCTCAAATATCATGGTCAATGATATCACAATCAGATACTACTTTAATACCACCTTGTGATTCAGTTTCACCTGTGGATCCTTATGAAACACTGCATCCATGTTTGCCAAGCTGTTGGTTTAATACTTGGAACTTTAGTAAAGCATCAAACTATTATCTAAAACCAGAACATAAATGAAATACAACTTAATTTTTCTATTGCTAATAATAGCAAATAATTTGTTTGCTCAAAAAGGAGACTGGGTACATTCTAACAGCTTTAAATATTTATATTTTACAAGCCTGTCTGTTGCTGATTCATTAAATGCAATGGCAACTGCAGATGGAGATGGTGGAACAATTATAAAAACAGAAGATGGTGGAAAAAGTTGGAAAATTGTATTTAAAGGTACTGTACAAATTAGTAATGGTTTTTCAAATAGAGTAAGAAGTATTTCATATCCAACAAAAAATTTTGCAATAGCACAGTTTGATAATTTTAATTTAGCTAAAACAACTGATGGTGGAAATTCTTGGAGTGTAAATAAGTTTACAAACATGACTGCACCATCATCAATATTTGGTTGGCAAGGTTTAATTTCAATGGTAGATGAAAAATATGGTTATTTAAGTACAGCTTATACTGGACCTGATAGAATTTTTAAAACAGAAAATGGAGGTAATAGTTGGAAAGATTTAATTTGTAATTTTCCTACCGATTGGGTGAATTGTTCTATTGAAAACATGATATGTTTAAGTAAAAATAAAATTGTTTGTATTGCAACTTCCAATAAACTTATAAAATATGGGGTTGTATCTTCCATAGATGGAGGATTAAATTGGACATTAAATTCAGATTCATTGTTTGATTCAACTATAACATTACAAGAGTTTTCATTTATTGATGAACAAAATGGATTTTTAGTAGGTTACAAGAGTGATTCAATAAAAAAAACTAAATTCCCATTATTATATAAAACAAAAGATGGCGGAATTAATTGGGAAGAAGTAAAAAGGGATAAAAGATTGTTATTGTTAAGAGGAGGAATATCCAGAATTTCATTTAAAGACACATTAAACGGAATAATAAGTGGAACAGGTGAAATATTGAACACTACAGATGGTGGGCATACATGGAATAGTGAATATTCAACATTGAACGATGGGGGTGACTCTTACTTTGTTTCAAGGATAAAAGGGAATCTTGGAATAGCAATAGCTACTGATGTAACTACATTATATTACCAGCCAAGAATAACAGAAGTAAAAGCAGAAAAGAAAAAAGAAGAATTGATTTTATATCCAAACCCAACAAGTACATCAGTAAAAGTAAGATTACAACCAGGAGAAGAAGAGCTAACAATTCGAGATGTATTAGGGAAAGAAATAAAGAGTTATAAGGGAATAGGAACAATAACAGGAACAGAAGAATATGAGATAGATGTAACAGAAATAAAGGGAGGAATATATTTCATAACAATAAAATCAAAGGGAGGAATAAGAGTGGAGAAGATTGAGGTGGTTCATTAAAGCAAGATAAAAAAAAGTACAATCCCCTTAATAACAAAAAGTTGTTGAGGGGATTTTATAAAAAATAAAAGAAGTAAAAAATAATATTGCCAAACCAAAACAAATAATTAGATTTGATAAATCCAAAAGAAGAAAAATAGTTAGAACCCCTGTTAATAAATAACACTCGTTTTAACAAAAAAAAATAACTGTTTTTTTAACCACAAATTCCAACAAACAAAATGGAACAAAACAAAGCTCTAGAAGTGGCTCAAACCAAAAGCCTCAGACCTCAGACCTCAGACCTCAGACCTCAGACCTCAGACCTCAGACCGCAAAATAACTACTAAAATACTTTGTATTATTTTGGGAGTAATTTTTACATTTTTCAGTACCAATTTATTATTAGCACAGGATCCAATTATAAGTCCACCACCTTGCATAGGTAATGAATGCACAGATTTGGTATGGCATTATGATTCTATGACTGTTTTTCCAGGAAATATAAACCAAAACATAGATTCTAATTGCTCAGTAAGATTATACTACAAAGAAGCTTATGGTTGTGGTAAATGTTATATTTATATTACTGCTTATAAATTACGATTTTGTCCAACAATTACTGTCAGTAAAAGCATAATTATTAATTATTCGATAGCTTGTTATTTATTACAAGCTAATCAAATAACAAATGGGTTGAAATGTGTTCCAACAATTACTAATCCATGTGTAAATAATATAAGAATATTTAGTGGTTCATGTAAACAAGAATTTAATTATTACAATACTCCAGGGCATGATCCAAACGGGAATTCAGTTGCATTTGTCACAGATTATAACCCATGGAACTTAGTTGGACCAACACCTAATTTAATACCAATTTTACCTGGTGAAAAAGTTTATATAAACTGTTCACCAACCTGCTGTAAAGCTACTTTTAATTTTTGTGCATTTTGGAACCAAGAACAAACTAAAGTTATTTACACTATTTCTCCTATTTTAGATCAACAAACTCTTCCAGATTGTAGTAATAGTATTCCAAATAATACCTTAGTTACAAATCCATGTGTACCAGATTGTTGGTTTTCTGATTCTAGTTTTACTTTCAAATCCCCTTATTATAATTAATTATGAATATCAAATTAAATATAGTTATTCTCATTCTAATAACAATATTCTTAGGAAAATTAATTGCCCAAAGTGGAGAATGGGTTATAGGCAAAAGTCTAACAAATATTCGGCTATCAGATATTTCTTCATCTGATTCTTTAAACAAAATGATAGTTGCTTATGGTAAAGATAATGGATATGTAAGTATTTTTAAATCTGAGGATGGTGGTCATTTTTGGAAAGTTGTTTATACTGATTCAAGTACTGGTAGGCACTTATATTCAAAAAGCATTTCATATCCAAAAAAGAATTTTTCAATTGCACAATATGATAGTGGGTACGTTGTCAGAACAATAGATGGAGGTAAAACTTGGGCTAAATATAAGTTTGCAAAATTAAATTCAGGTTTTTCACAAGCAGGTTGGCAGGGAAAAATATCAATGATTGATGAGAAATATGGGTATTTATGTACTTCAAATACTGGTCCAGACAGAATATTTAAGACTTCAGATGGAGGATTAAAATGGATAGAAATAAATAACAGATTTTTAGGCGGTTGGAATGATTGTTTAATAAGTGAATTAATTTGTTTAAGTAAAAATAGATTAATTTGCACATTAGTATCTTGGACTCTTAATAAAGAAGGAATTGCAACTTCTATTGATGGTGGTGAAAATTGGAATATAATTACAAATCCACTTATAGATGTTAAAACAACTTTATGTAATTTTTCATTTAGTGATAGTTTAAATGGATTTTTATCAGGGTTTAATTCTGATTCTATAACTAATTTACAAATCCCAATTTTATTCAAAACAAAAGATGGAGGTTTGAATTGGGAAATTGTAAACCGCGAAATTAGATCAATTTTAAAAAGAGGTGGATATCCATTTATTTCTTTTAAAGATTCATTAAATGGTTTGATGGGAGGGCTTTCGGAGATATTAAAAACTACTGATGGAGGAAAAATATGGGTATCAGATTATTATAATAAAAACTTTGCAAATGAATCTTTTATTGTATCATGTTTTATTGGTGAATTAGGATTTGCTATTACATCTAGTGGTACCCCATTTTTTTACCAGCCAAGAATAACAGAAGTAAAAGCAGAAAAGAAAAAAGGAGAATTGATTTTATATCCAAACCCAACAAGTACAACAGTAAAAGTAAAATTACAACCAGGAGAAGAAGAGCTAACAATTCGAGATGTATTAGGGAAAGAAATAAAGAGTTATAAGGGAATAGGAACAATAACAAGAACAGAAGAATATGAGATAGATGTAACAGAAATAAAGGGAGGAATATATTTCATAACAATAAAATCAAAGGGAGGAATAAGAGTGAAGAAGATTGAGGTGGTTCATTAAAGCAAGATAAAAAAAAGTACAATCCCCTTAATAACAAAAAGTTGTTGAGGGGATTTTATAAAAAATAAAAGCAGTAAAAAATAATATTGCCAAACCAAAACAAATAATTAGATTTGATAAATCCAAAACGAAAAAAATAGTTAGAACCCCTGTTAATAAATAACACTCGTTTTAACAAAAAAAAATAACTGTTTTTTTAACCACAAATTCCAACAAACAAAATGGAACAAAACAAAGCTCTAGAAGTGGCTCAAACCAAAAGCCTCAGACCTCAGACCTCAGACCTCAGACCTCAGACCTCAGACCTCAGACCTCAGACCTCAGACCTCAGACCTCAGACAAATAAAATTATTAAAAATTTTAATATTAAGTCTATTAATAGTTTTTATTTTCTTGGGTAATACTATCAAAACATTTCCGTACAACCAACAAAAAAAATTTCATGATGGATATGAAACATTTAGATTAGATTCACATCCTTGTGAGGGAGAAGTTAACTTACCCCCATTAAATCCTTTTCAAGTAGTACCAGTTCCATGTTATCCTACAACTAATTGTCAAGTAGAAACAAAGAGAGATACAATTTGGGTTAATCAGAACCCACCTGGTCCAGCATCTTCTCCACCAGATAGCAATGATTGTAGAGTTTTTGTTGATTACGAATTGAGGATATGTGGAACAAATGTTTTCATAGATATTAAAAGAATAATTATCTGCAATGAATGTTTGTATTTAGGGGATACTCTAGCAAATGATACTAACTTATTCTATAAATATATGAAACTTAGAGATTTTTTATTTTTTAGAATTGCAATTAATTGGTATTATTCTCAGAATAGTGGAGCAGACATTAAAGTTATAAATAACGTTCAAAAGGTTTGTATGATGATTGGTATATATAAAACCTTACCAATTTATAATCCAGATCCAAAAGTAAATCCAAATAATCCACCAGTAGTAGTATCACAGCCAAGTTGGACTATCGACTACAAACCATGTGGGTTAGCTTGTTGTATAAAATATATAGAATATCCATTTAACACTAATAGTTATAGAAATTTGCCTGTAGCTGACAGTACAGCACAAATAAATTGTAGTGGTACTAACCCTCTAGTTTTCCCAATAGGTGCTAAAGTATTACCTTGTAGGGATTGGTGTGAAAATGCTGAGTTATTAAATATAGAAAATGATATTAAAAAATTCAGTAATGTTGTTAACACAAATAAATCAGTAAAAATTATTAAAAATAAAATTATTGATAACAAAAAAAGTGTAAATGTCAATAATCATTAGTATAATAAACTTTACATTTAGGGTAAAGGAAATAATTCTTTACCCTATAAATTATTAACTTATCAAAAATTTATGAAATTAATTATAATATTTTTACTTTCAAGTCCAGCTATTTTGATATCTCAAAGATTAGAATGGGAGAAGAGATTTTCGTTAGGCGAAGTAAGTGGTAATTCCACAGTATTTATTCAGACAAAAGATAAAGGATATTTAATAGCAGGAGCAAAACAAAATTACGATGATAAAACTCAACTTTACACTTATGATGGTGTAGTAATTAAAACAAATGAAAATGGTGACCAATTATGGAGGAAAGAATTTCTTGATACTTGGATTGGAAAATATGAATTAGAAATGACCCCAATAATTTTAACTGAAAAGAATTTTGGATATCAAATATTAGGTAATTTTAGTCTTTCATATAATTTTTTTTATTTAGTAAATATTGATTATAATGGTGTGAAAATAAGTGAGTTATTAGATACTTCAATTTCAAGAAAAACACTCAGAGTAGGTATATATCATCCAATAACAAAATTTAAAAATGGTTTTATAGATGCAAGTAACTTTAATTTTGGTATCAATTATGATACAAGTGTAATAAAACTAACAATTGCAGATAGTAATGGAATAATTGAAGATGAGATGTTTTATTTAAACAATTTGATATATACATATTTTCCAGTTGTAATATCAATAACAAAAGAGAATGGATTTATAATAGGTTCTATTCGAGGTATTAAAGGAAGTTTTTTTAATAATGGATTTAATGTGATTTCGATTTCATCGGATTATAAAGAAAAATGGAATATAACTTTAGGAATAGATACAGAGTACGCAGTTCGAGGAATAATCGAAACAAAAGAAAAAGAATTATTTGTATTCGCAGGAGTAGAAAGATCTCTTATATCAAATAAAAAAGATATAGCAATGTTATATAAATTATCTGAAAAAGGAAAATTGTTATGGCAGAAAGATATATCGATATTAGATGCAAAAGAGACAAATATTTCAGAAGTCAAAGAAACAAAGGATGGAAGATTTATTGTTGCTGGAGAAGTAGTAAAAATGATAGATTCAACAAGTAGTACTCGACATTTTTACGTTACTAGTTTTGATAAAAATGGTAATAGACTTTGGCAACAAGATTTCCCAAAAATGATTAATAATAAAATTACAGATTGTTTAATAGATGAATTAGGAAATATAATAATATATGGTAGAGATGGTTTGAATTTATACCTAGCTAAATTATCGGATCCGATATCAGAAGTAAGAAATAAAGCAGAAAAGAAAAAAGGAGAATTGATTTTATATCCAAACCCAACAAGTACAACAGTAAAAGTAAAATTGCAACCAGGAGAAGAAGAGCTAACAATTCGAGATGTATTAGGGAAAGAAATAAAGAGTTATAAGGGAATAGGAACAATAACAGGAACAGAAGAATATGAGATAGATGTAACAGAAATAAAGGGAGGAATATATTTCATAACAATAAAATCAAAGGGAGGAATAAGAGTGGAGAAGATTGAGGTGGTTCATTAAATCTTGGGAAAAAAAGTACAATCCCCTTAATAACAAAAAGTTGTTGAGGGGATTTTATAAAAAATAAAAGCAGTAAAAAATAATATTGCCAAACCAAAACAAATAATTAGATTTGATAAATCCAAAAGAAGAAAAATAGTTAGAACCCCTGTTAATAAATAACACTCGTTTTAACAAAAAAAATAACTGTTTTTTAACCACAAATTCCAACAAACAAAATGGAACAAAACAAAGCTCTAGAAGTGGCTCAAACCAAAAGCCTCAGACCTCAGACCTCAGACCTCAGACCTCAGACCTCAGACCTCAGACCTCAGACAAATAAAATTATTAAAAATTTTAATATTAAGTCTATTAATAGTTTTTATTTTCTTGGGTAATACTATCAAAACATTTCCGTACAACCAACAAAAAAAATTTCATGATGGATATGAAACATTTAGATTAGATTCACATCCTTGTGAGGGAGAAGTTAACTTACCCCCATTAAATCCTTTTCAAGTAGTACCAGTTCCATGTTATCCTACAACTAATTGTCAAGTAGAAACAAAGAGAGATACAATTTGGGTTAATCAGAACCCACCTGGTCCAGCATCTTCTCCACCAGATAGCAATGATTGTAGAGTTTTTGTTGATTACGAATTGAGGATATGTGGAACAAATGTTTTCATAGATATTAAAAGAATAATTATCTGCAATGAATGTTTGTATTTAGGGATACTCTAGCAAATGATACTAACTTATTCTATAAATATATGAAACTTAGAGATTTTTTATTTTTTAGAATTGCAATTAATTGGTATTATTCTCAGAATAGTGGAGCAGACATTAAAGTTATAAATAACGTTCAAAAGGTTTGTATGATGATTGGTATATATAAAACCTTACCAATTTTTAATCCAGATCCAAATGTAAATCCAAATAATCCACCAGTAGTATCACAGCCAAGTTGGACTATCGACTACAAACCATGTGGGTTAGCTTGTTGTATAAAATATATAGAATATCCATTTAACACTAATAGTTATAGCAAATTGCCTGTAGCTGACAGTACAGCACAAATAAATTGTAGTGGTACTAACCCTCTAGTTTTCCCAATAGGTGCTAAAGTATTACCTTGTAGGGATTGGTGTGAAAATGCTGAGTTTTTAAATATAGAAAATGATATTAAAAAATTCAGTAATGTTGTTAACACAAATAAATCAGTAAAAATTATTAAAAATAAAATTATTGATAACAAAAAAAGTGTAAACGTCAATAATCATTAGTATAATAAACTTTACATTTAGGGTAAAGGAAATAATTCTTTACCCTATAAATTATTAACTTATCAAAAATTTATGAAATTAATTATAATATTTTTACTTTCAAGTCCAGCTATTTTGATATCTCAAAGATTAGAATGGGAGAAGAGATTTTCGTTAGGCGAAGTAAGTGGTAATTCCACAGTATTTATTCAGACAAAAGATAAAGGATATTTAATAGCAGGAGCAAAACAAAATTACGATGATAAAACTCAACTTTACACTTATGATGGTGTAGTAATTAAAACAAATGAAAATGGTGACCAATTATGGAGGAAAGAATTTCTTGATACTTGGATTGGAAAATATCAATTAAAAATGACCCCAATAATTTTAACTGAAAAGAATTTTGGATATCAAATATTAGGTAATTTTAGTCTTTCATATAATTTTTTTTATTTAGTAAATATTGATTATAATGGTGTGAAAATAAGTGAGTTATTAGATACTTCAATTTCAAGAAAAACAGTCAGAGTAATTATAAATCATCCAATAACAAAATTTAAAAATGGTTTTATAGATGCAAGTAACTTTAATTTTGGTATCAATTATGATACAAGTGTAATAAAACTAACAATTGCAGATAGTAATGGAATAATTGAAGATGAGATGTTTTATTTAAACAATTTGATATATACATATTTTCCAGTTGTAATATCAATAACAAAAGAGAATGGATTTATAATAGGTTCTATTCGAGGTATTAAAGGAAGTTTTTTTAATAATGGATTTAATGTGATTTCGATTTCATCGGATTATAAAGAAAAATGGAATATAACTTTAGGAATAGATACAGAGTACGCAGTTCGAGGAATAATCGAAACAAAAGAAAAAGAATTATTTGTATTCGCAGGAGTAGAAAGATCTCTTATATCAAATAAAAAAGATATAGCAATGTTATATAAATTATCTGAAAAAGGAAAATTGTTATGGCAGAAAGATATATCGATATTAGATGCAAAAGAGACAAATATTTCAGAAGTCAAAGAAACAAAGGATGGAAGATTTATTGTTGCTGGAGAAGTAGTAAAAATGATAGATTCAACAAGTAGTACTCGACATTTTTACGTTACTAGTTTTGATAAAAATGGTAATAGACTTTGGCAACAAGATTTCCCAAAAATGATTAATAATAAAATTACAGATTGTTTAATAGATGAATTAGGAAATATAATAATATATGGTAGAGATGGTTTGAATTTATACCTAGCTAAATTATCGGATCCGATATCAGAAGTAAGAAATAAAGCAGAAAAGAAAAAAGGAGAATTGATTTTATATCCAAACCCAACAAGTACAACAGTAAAAGTAAGATTACAACCAGGAGAAGAAGAGCTAACAATTCGGGATGTATTTGGGAAAGAAATAAAGAGTTATAAGGGAATAGGAACAATAACAGGAACAGAAGAATATGAGATAGATGTAACAGAAATAAAGGGAGGAATATATTTCATAACAATAAAATCAAAGGGAGGAATAAGAGTGGAGAAGATTGAGGTGGTACATTAAATCTTGGGAAAAAAAGTATAATCCCCTTAATAACAAAAAGTTGTTGAGGGGATTTTTTTTACGAAAAAAATGTTGAGAATAACAATTGAAATTTTATCAGTTAAATTGTTAGAAATAATAATTCAAATTCATATCTATTAAAGTATTGATTGATTACTTATTTTTGTTATCAAATATATTTTAACAATATCTAATTACGGCACATTTAAATACTACAAATGAGTAAGCAGTCTTCAAAAAAAAATGAAGTAGAATTTATTTCAGTACGCTCTCCAAATAAAACAAGTATCGGCAAGCCAGTTCCAGTAATATCAAATTATGTTGCAGTAGCAGTTTTAGCCATTATCTCAACAGTATTCTTCTGGGGGCACATCACAGGGAATGTTTTTATGTGGGAAGACTTTATGGAAATGTATTACCCATTCCAACATTTTGCTGCAAAAGGTTTTCATTCGGGTCATATACCATTTTGGAATCCTTACGTGTTTGCAGGTATGCCATTTACAGCAGATTTGCAAAATGGATTTTTCTATATTGGTCATCAACTTGTTTATTTATTAAGTGGAGGGAATTTGAGTGTTCATTTGTTGCAAGTTTTTTTGGTGGTGCATTATTTTATTGCAATGGTAGGAGCTTGGAAGCTTTCTAAAACATTAGGTGCATCAAATTGGGGGGGTATTTTATCTGGGTTAACTTATGGGTTAAGTGGTTTTTTAGTTGTAAGAATGATTCACCACGCAGTATTAATTCATTTAGCTTGGTTCCCCTTAATTGTAGCTTTATTTTATAAAGGAGTTACTGAAAGGAATTATTATTATTCATTTTTATGTTCTATTGTATTAGGTATTACCTTGCTTAGCGGTCATCCTCAAATGACGCTTTATATAGTATTTTTCTTAGGCGCGTTGGCAATGTTTATTTTGATTAATGATTTTAGAAATCCTGAAAAAAAGAAAACTATTGTAAGTGCAATAATTAATATGATAATCCCAGTAGTGTTAGGAGTCGGTATTTACGCAATTCAATTTCTTCCAGCTCAAGAGCTAGCACCAATTTCAAGAAGAGCTGAAATGACTTATCAACAAGCATTAGATGGAGCAATGTCTCCTTCTCAAATATTTACTTTAGTATTGCCAAAGGTGCTGGGGTATTCTGGTGCTGAACCAAAGCCAGATTCAGAGTTTTGGTTTGAAGGCAAACAAAGATATTATTATTGGGAAACTGTTGTTTATTTCGGAGTTGTAGGATTAATATTGATGGTTGTAGCTCTTGCTAGCAATCGATTAGGTGGTTTGAGGTGGTTTTTGTTAGGTATGGGATTATTAGGATTGTTTTATGGAATGGGAGATAAATTTTTTATTCATTCTCTAGTTTGGAATCTTCCGTTTTTCAAACTCTTTAGAAATCCAGTTAGAATGGCTAGTTTCCTTGTGTTAGGGGCATCGGTACTTTCAGGGTTTGGGTTAGATGAGCTAATTTCAAATAATAGTAATTTAATAGAAAAGAACAAACTGGCTAAGGTTGGGTTGATAAGTGGGCTATTAGTAGCGTTTTTAGGTCTTTTAACTGTTACTGGATTTATACCTAAAATTTTTGGAGCTACTCAAGAAATTCTTCAAAGTTCTTCTTCGAGTGGTGTGATTGCATTAATTATTGGTGCTGCGGTTGGAATTATTTCATATTTAGTTCTTAAAGGCTCGTTCCCAAAATTTGGGGCTGTAATTGCTATACTTGTACTAACAATTATTGATTTATTTGCATTTGGAATCAAACAAAATCAGGGTATGGTTAATCCAGAACAAGTTTATCAGGCTACAAACGATGAACCGAGTATGCAAGGTTTAAAGTCAAATCCACCAAAAGATATTTTTAGAGTAAATATGCGTAATCAGCAAGGTATGTTGATGAAACGAAATCAAGGTTGTATAAGTGATATTATGCTTATTGAAGGTTATAATCCTTTGTTGCTTCAACGTATTATTCCTCCAGCTAAAGATGAATCAACTTCGAATGATTTGTTAAATGTAAAATTTGGAATTGAAACTGACGATAAGGGAGGGGCTGGTTTAACTGAAAGGAAAACAGCTTACCCACATGTAAGGTTTGTGTATAATGCTATAGTTACAAATGATGATTCATCAGCTAGTAAATTAATGAAAGATCCATCAATGGATTTCTCAAAAACAGCAGTTGTTAATAGCGACAAAAAGTTAAATCTAAGTGCTGATGGTGTTGGCACTGCCAATATAACTTCTTATGATAATCAACAAATTTCAATTGATGCACAAACAGATAAAAATGGTTTGTTGTTGTTAAGCGAAATTTGGTTTCCTGCATGGAAAGTATTTATTGATGGGAAAGAAACAAACTTATTACGAACAAATTATTCTTTAAGAGGGGTTGAAGTTCCATCAGGAAAACATAAAGTTGAATTTAAATATGAATCTGTTGCATATGATAATGGATTGATTATAACCTCTATAAGTGGCTTAATTGCTGTTATATGTACAATATTGTTCGGCATTAAAAATAGAAAACTTTCTCAGATAAACTAACAATTATTGTTTCCGGAATTTGAAATTTTACAGAAATATTTCTTTAATCAAATTAATAAATAAGATAGTTGAGTATATTAGATAAAATAATAGTAAAATTTTTACCATTAACTCCAAAAGCAATTGTAAAAAAAATTGCTGGAAAATATATAGCAGGGGTTTCTATTGAAGACGCAATGAAAATAACCACTGCTCTTAATAAAGAAGGTGCATCAGTAACAATAGATGTATTAGGTGAATTTGTGGAAAGTCGTGAAGTTGCATTAAATGAAACTGAACAATCTATAGAAGTGTTAAATCAAATAAGTTATGGTAATTTAAAGGCAGAACTTTCTGTTAAATTAACATCACTTGGGTTAGGAATAGATGAAGAATTTGCTTACAACAATCTGTTTAAAGTGGTTAAAAGAGCAAATGAACTCGGCTTGTTTGTAAGAACAGATATGGAAAATTCTCCTTTCACTCAAAAAACAATTGAGCTTCAAAGACGCATAAAAGCTGTATTCCCAGATAATATAGGAATTGTTCTTCAAGCTTATATGAGGCGATCTGAAAGTGATATTTTATCTTTAGTAAAAGATAATGTTAACTTTAGATTATGCAAAGGGATTTATAATGAATCTGAAGATATTGCTTTTAAAGATCGAAAAGAAATTCAAGATAATTATTTAAAATGCCTAAAAATAATTTTTGAAAATAATTGTTTTGTTGGAATTGCAACTCATGATGATGTGTTAATTAATGGAGCAAGAAAAATGATAAAAGAAATGAATTATCCAAAAGAAAAATATCAATTTCAAATGCTCCTTGGAGTTCGTGAAAATAAACGAAAAGAACTAATTGAACAGGGTCATGATCTGCAAGTTTACGTCCCTTTTGGATTAGATTGGTATGGTTATTCAATTAGAAGACTCAAGGAAAATCCAGAAGTTGCAGGTCATGTATTTAGAGCAATGTTCTCGAAAGATTAATTTGTATTTACATCTATTATATTTTATAAATAAATTGAAAATTATTTTAAAACTCGTCAGTATTTGTGTTCTGTTTGCTTTCAATCTAAATGCTCAAACTAATGATTCAAAAAATATGAGTCTGTTTGATCATGTTACAGTAGATTCAATTGGTCCGCATTCGGCACTATGGGGTTATACAGCTCCTAATGGACATGAATATGCAATTTTTGGGGGACAAAGAGGAACGTATATTTATGACATATCAGAGAAACCTATCAAAATGTGTCAATATATTTGGGGACCAAGAAGTACATGGAGAGAAATGAAAGTTTATAAAAATTATGCTTATGTTGGAACTGAATCACGAGATAGTGGAACAGGTTTGCAAATTATTGATTTATCTAATCTTCCAGCAAAGGCTTCATTAGTAAGAACTGATACCTCTTTTTTCTTTAGCTCACATACTTTATTTATACAAGGTCATTTGTTGTATGTTATGGGTACTAGAGCAGAAACAAAAGTAAATGGAGGGGCGTTGATTTTAGATTTGGAACCTGATCCAACACATCCAGTTAAAGTTGGTGATGTAAAACCATATTATTATCATGATGCATATGAGCGGGGTGATACTTTATACGGATGTGCAATTTATGGTCAAGGTATTGATATTTATAATGTTAAAGATAAATTAAATCCAAAACTATTAACAACTATTACATATCCTTACTCCGGTCCACATAACGCTGAACCAACTCAAGATGGTAAATTTTTAATGAGTGCAGATGAAATTGGATTTACTCCAAAGACGCTTAAAATATGGAGTATTGGAGATTTAACAAATGTTTCTAAGGTTGCAGAATTTACTCCAAATATAGACGATATTGTTCATAACGTACATTCGTATGGAAACTATGCTTTGGTTTCATGGTACACAGCAGGGGTTAGGCTAATTGATATGGTTGATCCATATCATCCTCGTGAAGTTGCTTATTATGATACTTATCCAGGTCAGAGTAAAAATGAATATAATGGAGTATGGGAAAGTTTTTGGTTTAGAAAATCAAATAAAATTGTGTCAAGTGACAGACAAACAGGGTTATGGGTAATGAACTTAAGACTTAAATCAGGTGGTTCTTTTTCTGGTATTGTATTAAATAAAATTGATGACAAACCAATTGCAAATGCAGAATTTGAAGTAATGATTAATGGAAAAAAATCAAATATAAAATCAGATGCTCAAGGGAAATATTATATTGGTGGCGTGGATGATGATTCTATTTCTTTTATAACAACAAAACTAGGTTATAATAAATTTGTTTATAATGATTTAATTAAAGGGAATCAAGTAAAAAATATCCCATTAAATCCAGAAGAATTATATGAGGTAATAATAAAGGCTGTTGATGAGAATAATAACCCTATTTCAGATTTTCAGTATTCAATAGAACCTATTTTTGGTTCAACTCCATCAGTGGGTAATGAAGCAAAAATAAAATTACAAAGATTTGAAACATATTGGGTAAATGTTGGAAAGTGGGGATATAATCAAGGTTATAAGGGTATTAATGTTGTTCAAAATAATCAAGTCCTTACTGTAAATTTAACACATACCTATAGAGATAATTTTACTTTAGATTTAGGATGGAAAACATCAGATTCTATTGACAACGCTCTAACTGGTCAATGGACAAGATTAAAGCCTTACCTTCCATTTTCGCAAGCTCAATGGGCTTATCCTCCGAATGAGGCTTCTGGTAATCCAGGAGGTTATATTTACCTTACTGGCAATCCACCATACAACACTCCTCCAGCAGAGGTAGATGTGAATAAAGGATCAGTTGTACTAACAACACCAACAATGAACTTGATTGAATATGAAGACCCAAAACTTGATTTAGAACTTTGGTTTGTTCATTATAAAAAAGACACAGTTAGAGACTCTCTAAGAATTCAAGTCTCAAATGATGATGGTGTTAAATGGGTGACAATGTATAAGTTAGCTACAAATGACTCTGCAATAGGTAGAGGTGGATGGCAACATATTGAGCTTAAATTGCGTGATTATATTGGGGTAAATAATAGAATGAAAGTTAGAATTAAAACTAGTGATGTGCTTGGTACAGCAACAATGATTGTTGGAATTGATAATTTTTATTTACAAAAAAATAGAACAACAGAATTACCAATAGAAATTAAATCGGATAAAGTAAATTTATCAGCATTTTATTCTAAGGAAAAGAATTCAATTCAAGTTTTTGTAAATTCTAAAAATTTAAATCAAGATTATAGAATAGAAATTTATAACGTTCAAGGTGATAGATTAGCCATATTACATTCAGGTAAATTGGTAAATGTGGTTAATAATTTTGAAGTAAATAATCAACTTCAATCTGGCTCGTACTTTGTAACTATTACTACTAAAGAAGCTATACAAAGCGTACCAATAACTGTAGTTAAATAATTTAATATTAATTTGTAAAAGTAAATTTGTTTGTAGAAAAATTATTATTATTTAGCTATATAGATGAAATATTTTTACTTGTCATTTATTTTAATAATTGTTTCTTTTTCATCTTTAAAATCTCAGACTAAGTTACTTATTCAAATGGATAAAACTCAGAATGATCATTTGAAAGCATATGGAATTGCATATTGGTCTGTTTCAAAAAATTTAACAGTTGACTGGTTATTAAATTACAAAGGAGGTTCTTTCCTTTGTGATTATTCAGATTTAACAGCTGCTGAATGCAGAATTAGAGGAGTCTCATTTGAAACTCTAAGCGGAGCTCAATCAACATTAATTTATAATGAGGTTCAGTCAGATGCGGGAAATATGGATGTTGTAAGGTTAGAGAAAATTCCTAAAATTGCAATTTATGTGCCCCCAACTTTTCAACCATGGGATGATGCTGTTACAATGGCAATGGAATATGCCGAAATTCCATATGATAAAATATGGGACAAAGAAGTATTAGATGGAAAACTTTCAAAGTATGATTGGTTGCATTTGCATCATGAAGATTTTACAGGTCAGTATGGGAAGTTCTATTCTAGCTTTGCAAATGCTCCTTGGTATTTACAACAAGTCGCAATGTTAGAAAAAACTGCAAGTGATTTGGGGTTTAAAAAAGTATCAAAACTAAAACTAGCTGTTGCAAAAAAAATTAAAGAGTATATTGGGAATGGTGGCTTTATGTTCGCTATGTGTTCAGCTACAGACAGTTATGACATAGCTTTAGCAGCTCAAAATACAGATATTTGTGAATCAATTTTTGATGGTGATCCAGCTTCTCCGAATATAGATAAAGAACTGGATTTTAATCAGACAATTGCTTTTGAAAATTTTACTATAGTTCAAAGCCCATTAGTATATGAATTTTCTTCAATTGATGTAGAAACAAGTTTTGGTAGTTCAGCTTCAACTGATATATTTAGTTTGTTTGATTTTTCTGCAAAAAATGATCCTGTTCCAACAATGTTAACTCAATGTCATTCAGATATTATAAATGGATTTATGGGGCAAACAACGTCCTTCCATAAAAAATATATCAAGAAAAACGTTATTGTTCTTGGTGAAAAAGAAGGTACTGATGAAGTAAAATATTTAACTGGTAATTTTGGAAGAGGTACATTTACATTTTATGGTGGCCATGATCCAGAAGATTATCAACATGCAATAAATGATCCACCAACAGATTTATCATTACATAAAAACTCTCCAGGTTACAGGCTCATTTTAAACAATATTCTTTTTCCATCGGCTAGAAAGAAAAAACAAAAAACATAAATTTAGCTTTTTCAATAAAATTTATTTTCATTTGTAAAGCTCATTGATTGATTCTTTCAATCAATAAAACATTCATATATCCAATTTATTAAAACAAATATTGAAAATTAATGAACAAAATTGTATTCATAATTATCTGTAAATTCTATGCAAACTTAAATGCACAAACTATAAATGAACAAGATTTTAAAAATTTAATTGGTAAAAGTTGTACTGTTTATAATTCACAATCTATAAATCCAAAATTTAAAATTGATACTAATTATTGGAATTTAACAAATACAATATTTTTTAAAAATGGTATAGATAAACAATTCACAAACAGTGTACCAGATTATGCATGTAAAACAGATACAAATTTCAAAAGTGCAAATTTTTTTATTAAAGAGTATTCTTCAATTCCTTATAATTGGAAGCACTTAAACTTAGATAATAATTCACTTAAACTTCTTGGTTCTTGCTCTGATACAATTCATAACTATACAAAAGATTGGATAATGCTATTTAAGTTTCCTATTACTAATGACTCTAAATGGGATTCGAAAGCTGATTATTTATCAAACAATTCTGAAATATCAGGGAGTAATGCTAAGTATACAATTTTAGATAGTAATAAAGTTATTAAATCTGGAACTATTAAGTTTAATACAGTTGATGGTAAAACTATAGAAAAATCTGTATTATTGATTGAACATACTCAGAAAATGTTTGTAGAACAATTGGGCAGTAAAGTTCTTTACTCAGATGATAGAAATTATATTTGGATAACTAATAATACAAATGAAGGATATTTAATAATTGCTGAAATGAGGGTTGATAAATCAGGTGCGCCTGCTTTAATTTCTATATATAGTCAGTTAACTCAAATAAGCACAAATTTGCAAAGTAAAAATAAATTAAATTATGAATTGTTCCCAAATCCAACTAACAACCGAATTTCATTAAATTATTATTTGAAAAATAATTCAGAAGTAGTTTTCAAAATATTCAATGAAAGAGGTAAACTAATTTTAATTAAAAATGGTGGATATCAGTCTTTAGGAACAAATTATTTTTCAATTGATTTGTCAGAGTTTAGTTCAGGTAATTATGTAATTACTATTTCTTCAAATGAATCTGAGAATTCTAAGAAATTTACTTTAATTAAATAGTTGCTTTTTAATATTCTATTTATTAGGATAAAATTTTGATTTTTTTTTGTTTCAATTATTAATTATCAGACTTTATGAATGATAAAAGATTTGCTTTAATTTTTTAATAATGATATTTTATATATGAATTTGTATTTAATGAGACATGGAAAAGCAGAAGATTTTTCATCAACAGATTCGAATAGAAGATTAACTGAAAAAGGAATTTTTAATACAATGAAAATTGCTAAGCACATTGCAAATGTTGGTTTATCTTTCGATAGAATAATTTCTAGTGGTTATGTAAGAGCAAATGAAACTGCAAAAATTATTTCTGATTCAGTTGGTTACATAAATAATATTGAGATTGATAAAAGGTTAGTTCCTAATTCAGAAATAGGAGCAGTTTCAGAAGTTATAAGTGAAAATTCTGATTGTGGTAATTTGCTATTTGTTTTTCATGAACCAATCATAGGTGAATTTATAAGAAGCGTTTGTTCTCAAAAAAATTTATTGATTGAAATTCCAACATCATCATTAATACTAATAGATTTATTCAGACTTAGACCAATGCCATCTGGATCACTAGAGTGGTTTATTACTCCAAAAATAATTAGTTAAATCTGCAAATTAATAACCAAATTTCTTTTAATGTTAATAATAGGAGTGGTTAAAATGTTATATACTAAAAGGACGAAATTTTATAATTAAAAAAAGAATGTTGAATATAAAACATCAAGCTAAATATAAAACCAACGAAGAAAATCATAAGCAAAGCCGTACACCAAATTATAGGTTTCTTTTATCTCATTGTGGTGAATTATTAACGGAGGTTTTGGAGAATCCATCTTTCCCAGCAGATATTTTAATAACTCGTTTTTTTAGAGATAGAAAATATCTTGGAAGTCGTGATCGTGGATTTATTTCAGATAATATTTATTCGATTCTAAGAAATATATTTTTCTATGATTTTATACTTCATGGTGATTATACAGTTAAGCAAATTATAATTTTACATTGTATAAAAACTAATTTAGTTCCAGATGAAAGAATGTTATGCGAAGCAATGGAAATTGATGATGGCGATATTCCAAAAGTAAAAAAGCTTGTTAAAACTGCTTTAGAAAAAATTGAAACTTTAACAGATATAAAGCGTTGTTCAATTCTTTTTTCTTTGCCAGAGTTTATTGTTGAAAGAATATTTAAAGAACACAATTTAGAATGGTCTGAGAAATTATTTGAATCATTAAATAAACAAGCTCCAATAACTTTAAGAACAAATACTTTAGTAACTGATAGAGAAGAACTAATTGTTAATTTGATGGCACAAGGTATTCCAAGTGGTGCGGGCAAAATAAGTAAGGACTCAATAATATTGCAGAGAAGGATAAATGCAAATGCATTAATTGAATTTAAAGAAGGTCATTTTGAATTGCAAGATGAAGGAAGTCAAATGATTTGTGAGTTACTTGATCCAAAGCCGACAAGTAAAATTTTTGATGCATGTGCCGGGTCAGGTGGAAAAGCCCTTCATCTTTCAGCACTCATGAAGGGTAGAGGTTCCATAATAATTCACGATACAAATGCCCGAAGGCTTGGTGAGTCTAAAACTAGACTAAAGAGAAGTACAGTACAGAATGTAAGAACAATGAACAATGAAGAATATCTTGAGAATAAAAAATCTTTAGTTGGCAAATTTGATATTGTTCTTATTGATGCTCCTTGCACTGGTGCAGGTGTTTTGAGAAGAAACCCTGGAGCAAGGATGAATCTTGACGTTAACACACTTGAAAGAATGATTGCAGTTCAAACTGATGTTTTAAACGATTACTCTCAACTTGTTAAAAAAGGAGGATATTTACTCTATGCAACCTGTTCATTATTAACTGAAGAGAATGAATTACAAATCGAGAATTTTTTAGAAAAAAATAAAGAATGGAAAATAAAACCGTTTAAATCTAAGTCAGATATTTTATCCAATGACGGATCTATGAGGCTTTGGAGCCATATTCATGGTACAGATTGTTTTTATTCTGTACTACTAGAAAAGAAGTAATATTTTTCACTCTTTTGTTTTTCATTTATGATTATGTGGATGTGGCACCTCCGCATGAGCTTCCAGCACCAGCAGTACATCCAAAACAATGATCATCAAAATATATTTTTCTTGATATTATGTTATCAAAATCAAAATCAAAAATGTTTTGGGGTGCATTTTTTTCAAGGGGCATATCTAGCATCTGATTAAAATCACAATCTGAAAGTGTACCATCATAATTCACATTAATTAACGACCTACACATAACACCATTAGCAGCAGTTGGATTGAATGCATTCACTAACTTATTCATATATTCTTCATAACCTCCAGTTCTTAACAAATCCTCTCTGAACCTATGAATTGGCATATTTGTAATTGTAAATAAATTATTAAATCTAATACCAAAATTTTTATCCAATTCTCTTTTAAAATCTGATTCAAGTTGAGATTGATCTGCAGGCAAAAAAGGTCCTACTGGATTATAAACTAAATTTAAAATTTTATCTGTACCATACCCAACTTTATTAAGTCTAATAATACCTTCTATAGATTTATTAAACACACCTTTACCCCTTTGTTTATCAGTAAAATATTCACTGTAATAAGGTAGCGAACATATTACTTCGCAATTGTATTCAGCAAAAAATTCAGGAAGATAGCTTTTTGATTCGCCAGTTACAGGATTACCATCAAATTGAACAGTCAAGTTGTGCCTTACCATAATATGCTTCCCAAGTTTTTTGGCTTCAATTACAAGCCAATTAAAATGTTCATTTAATTCTGGTGCACCACCAGTAATATCTAATTTTGTAATTTGTGGGTGTAAATAGAGCACTTCCAAAATTTTATCAAAAACATCTTTTTTCATCATTTCTGTTCGAGTTGGAGAGGCATCAACATGGCAATGTCTGCAAGCCTGATTACATAATTTACCAGTGTTAATTTGCAATGTATCAATTGAAATTGGGGTTAGGGATATAGAACTATTTTCCAATTGACCAATAAAATCATATTTACTTGCAACTGTGTTGTTCTCTAAAATTGTTAACTCCATTTATTTATTAGTTTAACTGAATTTGTAAATAAAATATACGAAATAAATTTCAGATTAGATGTATTGATAAATAATCAAAATTTATCTTATTATTTATAATTTAATTATAAACTAATAACACGTTATTCTTCAATTTATATTTCACTTAGTAATCCAAAAAATATTTTACCACTGTCGAATTTATCATCTTTGCTCAATGCGAACGAAACTTTTACAATTCCTATTGGAGTTTCAAGTTGGGATGACAAACCATAACCAAAAATATAATTTTCTATTTTATCAATGTTTGATTTCACACTTCCATTTTTTAAAAAATAACCTAAATCAAAAAATAAACCAAAGTATGAAAACTCATTTAATGGCAATCTTAATTCAGCATTGCTCCAAGCCATTCTATCAGCTCTGAACTGACTCTCACGGTAACCACGAACAGTGGATTGTCCTCCAAATTTGTATAAATCACTCTCTTGAATTTGGTCTGAAATAACTGAACTAAAATTAAATGTAATAACACCAATAATTGGTTTGAAAATCTTTTGGTATAATTGCAGGTTAACATCAACTTTTTGCCTTTGATAACTCCCTATAATAGTTGAATCGTAACAACTTTCTGTTTGATTAAGAGATTTGATTCCAAAAGTTAATGATGTATTGTAGTAAACACCAGTAATTGGATTTATTCTACTATTCCTTGTATCATATTTTGCAGCAACCTCACCATAATAAGCACTTGTTTTAATAAGCTGCTCAAAACAAGCCCTTGTTGTGTCTGGCTGAGGTAAACTCTGTTCGTAACCAATACCTAATTTACAAATTAAGTTATCGAAAGCATAAAATTCACCCCATGAATTAATATATCTCTGAACATAACTTGTTAGAAAATTAGTTGAAGGATATTGAGTTTGAGAATATGATAGGTTGAAATCAAATGGGAGTGTGAAAATAAATGGTTCATGATATTCTGCTGACAATTCAGAACTATTATTTTGAAGCTTTTCCCATTTTGCTGATAAATTCCTGCCAGTACCACTTATATTCTTTAGTCCAATTTTTATACTTCCAAATATTTTTATAGGTTCATTTGAGTTTGCATCAGGAACCAAGCCAATTATTCCATCAAAACTATTTGAATTATTTTCAGTTACTTTTAATTGCAATCCATATTTAGTTGAAGCATTACTAGATTCATTTGCAATAATTGAAGCAGACTTTTTATCCTTACTCATCAAAGTATCTTTGCGAGTTGAATCTATATCTGAATTAATATAATAAAGTTCAGGATCCCCAACGTTACTGAACACATTAAGACCACTTATTCTACGTTTGATTTTTTCACCAACAGCTGAGTTATAATAATCATTTTCTGAAATTCCAGATGCAACCCTTAACAATTTTTCAGATGTTTCTTTGAGTCCAATAAAATTTAATTCAGAAATATTTACCTTTTTAATATTCTCAAATATCAACCCAATTTTACATTTATTTTTTCCTTTAATTGAATCTGCTAATTTTAAATTATCAGTAAAATCGATTCCATTTAAGTATCCTTGAACTAAAGGAAACATTCTCAAGTCTAGCTCATTAAGAATAGAGTTTATAATAGATTTTAAAGTATTGGTGGAATAATTACTACCTAATAGGTCATGAATTCTGTTAATTGAATTTGGTATAAATTTTATAATAGAATCTGGTTCAATAATTATATCTGATAAAATAAATTGATCTCCTTCATTAACAATAACTTCGTTTGAATCAATTATAAACTGTACTGAAAAATATCCAATATCAAAATAAGGTTTAGATAAATTTTCAATTAAAGAATCTTTTGAATATTTAGATAATACCTCTTGAATAACCGAAGTTGGAATAGCCTTGTTTCCTATTATCTGCTTGTTTTGTGAGAATAGATTGTTACACACTAGAAAGAAGAATAAGCCTAATAAAATCTTGTCTAGAACTGAGGAAAATTGACCTTGAAAATTATCAGAAAAATATTTATTATGCAATATGTTCATTAAGTTACTTTTTTATTTAGAGCAAATTAATTTAATAAATATCAATATTTTAAAAAAAATGTTTGTGAGATAAGTTCAAAACCTTATTTTTGCTGTCCTAAAATTTATTCCGCAGTAGCTCAGTTGGTTAGAGCACCTGACTGTTAATCAGGGGGTCGTAGGTTCAAGTCCTACCTGCGGAGCTAAATTAAAGCTATAAACTATTTCCCAAGTTTATGGCTTTTTTTACTTTTCAGATATGGTAATATCAAGTAGTATATAACAAACTTCTTAATTCAAACATTCACACTCCAAACAACATAAAAAAAGAACTTCCAATAAAATTTATTAACAGAGATTAAACAACAACTAAAATTGCTTCATCTAAATTTGTGGTGTAAGAAGGGGACAACCTTTCTTGCCTTAGTCTCCATTCTTTTTTACGTCCGCCTTGTGCAGCACTTCTCAGTGTATTTTTTCCATAACGAAGGTTGATTTTATCTAATTCTTTTAAAATTAATTTATGTTGGTTACGGTTGGTTGAATCAAAAAAAGCTGGTTGCAAGGGAAGTTCGGGCACTATTCCGTTTATTATTACCCCTGCTTTTTTATATCGATAACCTTCAACAAATATTGAAGCAAGTGCTTTTTTAGAATACTCAATAAGTTCAAAAGAGCTGTTTGAGGCAACAGGGAGCTGAATAGTGGTAGAGTTTGAGTATTGAGGTAAATCTCTTCTATGGAAATTTGTGTGTATAAATACAGTTATAAGATTACAGCATGATTTCTGTTTGCGTAATTTATGAGCACAAGAGGAGGCAAAATTTGAAACTGCTTCGCTGAGCTGAGTCAGTTCTGATTGCATACTCCCAAAGCTACGAGAGTTGATTATTTGTTTCTTAGAACTAGCAACTAGCTCAAGGTTGTGGCAACTATATCCTAAGAGCTCATTAAGCATTTTAACCCCAGCAACAGTCATTTTTCTTTGAATCCAGTTAGGGTTGTAATTAGTAAAATCATAAGCTGTAAATATGGAATGTTTTCTTAGTAGCTTTGCGTATTGGCGACCTATCCCCCAAACTTCTTCAATATCAAAACTTTGTAAGGCTTTAATTCTTTTCTCCTCTGAATCAATAATACAAACTCCTTTGTAAGCAGGAAATTTTTTTGCATAATGATTAGCAACTTTAGCTAAAGTTTTAGTTTTAGCAAGACCAATACTTACTGGAATACCTAGGTTCTGTAAAATTGTTTTTCTGATTTTACTTAAATAACCATGAATATTATCTTGTTCAATTCCTTGGAAACTGAGAAAGGCTTCATCAATAGAATAAACTTCAACTTCAGGTGAAAACTCTCTCAAAGTGCTCATCACTCGTCCGCTCATATCACCATAAAGTGCATAGTTTGAAGAAAAAACTTTTATGTTATGCTTACTGACAACGCTTTCAATCTTAAAAATAGGTTCCCCCATTTTAATACCTAAATTCTTTGCTTCATTGCTCCGAGCAACTACGCAGCCATCATTATTTGATAATACAACCACAGGCTTGCCTTGCAAGGAAGGATTAAAAACCCTTTCGCAGGAAGCATAAAAATTATTGCAGTCAATAAGGGCTATCATAAAAAATGCTATTGGTAAGCCTTTAAAAAAGAGTTAATAAAACAAATATACAAAATTTATAATGGTTAAAAATTGCCCTTATAACAATATGCAAATTAAGTTCGAACTTGACTTGTGATGTATAATGTTTGATAAGTCAAACTAACTCTATTTTTTAATGCTTTATAAGAATTAATTTAATAAAATATTGGTTTTCTAAATTTAAAACTATATTATCTTTATATCTTTGGTAATTGGCATTTCAAAAGTTATTGCTTATCAACTCTGTGTATTTAAGCATTGAAGGTAATGCAGTACTATTTACAAATCAAATTAAATGACTAAACTATCAGATAAAGACAAATTTTTGGATTTGTCAGATTATGGTCGATTCTTTGGAAAATTTTTAGCAAACAGGCTAAAAAAAACAAACACGACTCCAATTCATGTTACTTTTTATTTTGGAATATCAGGCTTAATTGCAGTTTATTGTATTTATAACAATTACTTCTTAATTGCTGGCCTTTTTCTCATATTGAAATCTAGCCTAGACGCCGCCGATGGTGAATTAGCAAGGCTCAAAAAGACTCCATCATATTCTGGTAGGTACTTGGATAGTATATTTGACATAATATTAAATCTATTAATTTTGCTCTCAATTAGTCACGTTTCTAATGCTGAAATTTTATCTGTTAGCTTAGCTTTTATTGGGATGCAACTCCAAGGAACATTGTATAATTACTACTATGTAATATTAAGGAATAAATCAATTGGTGGTGATAAGACTAGTAAGATTTTTGAAAATAAAACTCCTAAAGCTCTGCCAGGGGAAAAGCAGAAATTAGTTAATATATTATATATTGTTTTTAGAGTTTGTTATATAATTTTTGATAGCACTATTTATTTCATTGATCAGAATGCTTACAAAGTAAAAACGTTCCCCAATTGGTTCATGACCTTTCTATCAATTTATGGATTAGGATTCCAATTGCTAATTATAGCGGTCATGCTTCCTTTAGGTTTAAAGAATTATATTTTACCTTTTTTTATTTATTATTCACTTTTAATTTTAGTTTTGATTGGAGCAAGAAGATTGTTTATAAAATAAGCCAGATTATTAACTAAAAATAATTAACATAGAAAAATATTAACCTAATTATATTCTACTCTGATAAGTAAACAAATCATGATACCTCCCTTTAGATTCGATTAAATCTTGATGTTGACCTCTTTCAACAATATTACCATCTTCAATTACTAAAATCTGATCGGCTTTTTGAATGGTGCTTAACCTATGAGCAATAACAAAAGTTGTTCTATTTTTCATAAGAACTTGCAAACTCTTCTGAATAAAAGATTCACTTTCAGTATCCAAATTTGAAGTTGCTTCATCCAAAATAATAATTTTAGGATTTGCCAAAAGAGCTCGAGCTATTGAAATTCTTTGGCGTTGACCGCCTGATAATTTCACACCTCTTTCTCCAATTACAGTATCTAAACCTAAATCAAATCGGTCTGTAAATTCATTAACATAAGCTCCCACAACTGCATTCTGAAGATCTTCCTCTGTGGCATTAGGTCTTGGAAATAATATATTTTCACGTATAGTTCCCTCATACAAAAAGTCATCTTGTAAAACTACTGCTAAAAATTTGCGATAAGAACTTAAATTGATTTTTGATAAATCATGTCCATCTAGAGTGATTAACCCACTAATTGGGTTTAAAAAAGTTGCAACTAGTCCGGCAATTGTTGTCTTACCAGAACCAGATGAACCGACTAAAGCTGTAACACTTCCAGCAGGTGCATCAAATGAAATATTATGAAGTACATCTTTATTCTCTTGATACCTAAAAGAAACGTCATTAAACACAATGTCACCTTTAATAGAGTTTATAACTTCTGTTCGAACCAAAGGATTATCTTCTTCATCCATTACCATCAGCTCTTGCGTGCGGTCCAACCCTGCCATAGCTTCTGTTAACTGACTTCCAATATTACTCATTTGAACTATTGGTGCTATCATGAACCCTAAAAACAATGTGAATGATAAGAAATCCCCATAAGTCATTGTTTTATTCATCATAAAATATCCACCTATACCCATAATTCCTGTTGAAGCAAGACCTAATAAAAAAGTTGAAGAACTAGTTATTAATGAAGTTGCAGTTAAACTATTTTTAACATTTATAAATAATCGTTCAACTCCATCTTCAAAAACTTTACTTTCTTGTTCCTCGGCATTGAACCCCTTGATAATACGAACACCATTTAATGTTTCTGTTAATCTTCCAGTTACTTCTGCATTGAGCACACCTCTAGTTCTAAAAATAGGACGAATGTAAGCAAAAGCTTTCATAGCTATAATTGCAAAAACTGCTACGGGTAACAAAACAAATAAAGTCATAGTAGCATTAATTCGAATGAGTATGACTAAAGAAATAATTGCAGTAATTGTACCACCAATCAATTGAACCAATCCAGTTCCTATTAAATTTCTTACACCTTCAACATCATTCATAACTCGAGAAACCAAAGCACCGGACTTATTATTATCAAAAAAACTAACTGGTAAAGTCATCAATTTCCGTTGAACTTTTGCACGCATCTGCGAGATTAAGAGTTGAGCTTCAACGCTTAACAACTTTGTTAAAACATAAGAACTAACTGCTTGAAGCAAAATTGAAAGGCAGACAACAACTAATAATATATTTAAAGATGTATAATTTTTATTAGGTATAATGTCATCTATAAGAGATTTTGTTGCATATGGTAAGATTAATGCAGCCAAACTCCTAATCATTATTAACACTAATCCAATAGAAATAATTTTTTTTCTAGGCCAAATAAATTCATTGAAAGCCCAAACGTAAGAAATTTTATTCTTTTTTGTTTTATTATCAGTATTCATATTTTGAAATAATTTTATTTTTATTGAAATTTGGTTGGCAAAAGTAATTGTTTTTAAATAGAAATTATCTAATGCAATTTTTTTGTAAAAACTAATCTGAACTTTAGAGATTATATCTTTATAATATTATTTGAATTTCTAGCAGAAAAAATTTAATTTAATAATTTTCAGACTTGAAAAATATGGAGTTAATTTCAGTCGTTTTAAAAATAAATTAATTGTAAAGTCAATTAAAAAAACACTTATATTTAATAACTAAACTGTATAAATACAAAAAGCTAAATCATATAACTTTAAATTAAGAGTAATAAATTGCATTATTATTTAATTGTAAAAACAAATCATCGACTTAATGAAAATCCATAAATTGTTAAATATGTTCTTATGAATTTTATATTTAGTTATTTTTGAAGGAGAAATAAAGTATCAAATTGGTAGAAGTATGAACTTTTATTTATTACTTTGGTGTCTTTACATTTCAAACAATTTTAAATTTATTGATTATTTGTTTTAACGGACTTTAATTTAGAAAAGTCTTCTAGATAATTAATAAATTCTACTCAACTTTACATGATAACAAAATGATCAAATTTATTACTAAGTACTTCATGAAATACTTTTTGAATGGTTCGTTAAATTTAATATTAGCAATAATATTTTTTTTAATTTTTCAATCTAATATTAAAATATCAGCCCAAAGTTTTGATGAAGGTTCAGCAGGAAGATTGTTTGTAATAGCTTTTCCAGCAACTCAAACAGATAAACTAGATAATTTCTCTACACCTGATAAAACCGAAGCAAATTCATATTTGTGTATGTTCTCTCAAGTCGCACAAACCGTATCAATTAAGCGTCCTGATGGATTATTTGATTTAGTAAAAGTACTTGCTAAAAAGCCATATATATATGATATAGTATCAAAGAATAAATTAGTTGCCGGAACTATAGATCCTTTTATTCAAACACCAGATGTAGTTAATGCTGGAAGAACTTTCAGGATTGAATCACCTGATCCAATTTTAGTTTATTGTTATATGGAAACAAAAACTCAAGCAGAGGCTTGGGCTCCAGTTCCATGTGAACAATGGGGTAAAGAGTACTATGCATCAACAGTTCCAGGTACTGTTATAAGATTTAGTTCAAGAGGAAATAATATTCCTGCCCCTTCTCAAATTATTACAACATCTTTAGATACTAACACATTAATATATTATCAAGTTCCAGGTTATGGAACTGTAAATCAAGCAGCAGTTACTCCTCAAGGCGCAAGGAATGTAGTTTTCATTGGTCAAGATGACTCTTATGCAATTCACAGTGCAGTAAGTATGAATGGAAACTTAGTAATTGCAAGTGATATTGGAGGTACTAAAATAACATCAGAAAAACCGTTTGGTGTAATTTCTGGAAACATGAGAAGTAATGGTGGCTTTCAACCTGATACAGTTTTTCGTGGGATAACTAGAAATTCACATAAAAATATGTTAATAGAAGCTATGTCACCAATTCAAACTTTAGGAAAAGAATTTGTTTTTATGCCAACATGGGATGGAAAACAAGAATTAGGACTTGCTCCGCAAACAGGTGGTGCATTACGCAAAAATGAAATAGTACGTTTTATAGGTACATCAGCAAATAATACAGTAGTAACAAGTACAGATTCATATACAACAACTGGTTTGCCATTATTTACTAGACAAATTTCAAATAGTACTGGATCAGTGTTACCAAATAATCAGTTTATTGTAACTCCAACAAGCTCAGTATTTTCAACTTTTGAAGCAACATATTTCAAGTCAGATAAACCAACTGAAGCGTATTCCACATCTTCAGCCTATGCTGAACAAATGTTTGGTGGTCTTACTCTAGAAGGAGCTCAAACATCAGCTTTTACACAAGCCCCATATATGGTTGAATTAGTTCCTCGTGAACAATGGATTAAATCAGGACCGTTTTTCACTCCGGAAACTGCAATGGACAATTATTTGAATATTGTTACAGACTCCGCAACAGCTTCTTCACAGAGTATTGAAATTACTAACAATAATGGTTCTGCTTCTAAAATTATTTTTACAAAAAAAGTTAAAGGAAGTGATTTAGTTTGGGCAACAATTAAGTTGCAAATGAATACATTTGGCTTTTTAAATTCATCTTCAGGTAAATTTTATGCAGTATGTTATGGATTAAGTCGTGATAACAGTGGTTTTGAAAACCAACGACCAAGAGCACAATATCTTGAGTACTCATCACGTAGTTATGGTTACCCAATTGCACCTAATAAATGGTATCTTCAGCCCCATGATTCTGTTAAAATAGATACTAGTTATACTTGCCCTGCTTTAGATGTAAATGCAAGTATATTAAATCTAAATAAATCTGGATTCAGATCTGTACTTTTAGAAAATAATAATAACTCAAAAATATTATTCGTTAAGCCAACAAGTTATTTTAGAGTTATTGGAGATTCAAACATTTCCTTTAAAGTTGTCCCTGTTAATCAAACAAAAGACGCCTCTGCAACAGTCGTTATTATGGATAGAACAGGGTACAGTTGGAAACTACAATATAATTATTATTCAGAGAAACTTACTTTACTTAAAGATACAATTCTAATGGGTGAAGTAACACCTCAAATTGAATCAAAATTAATTGAATTTGAAGCTGTAAATAATAATTCAAAAACTGTTGTTCTTACTAAAGTAGATTTTGTAAATAAATTATGGGGATTTACTTTTGTTTCATCTGAACCTCCATTGCCAGCAACTTTAAAACCAGGAGAAAAAGTATTAATAAAAATTAGTCAAACTCCTCCACCAGAATCAGCAAGAAAAGTATTTTATAGAGATAGTATTTTATTGCAGACTGAATGTACTCAAACAATTGCAACAGTATATTCTCTAAGGGGAAATGAACCTTGGATTTATATTGATGACTTAAATTTTGGTGATTTACTTCCGGGAGAATCAAGAACAAAAACTTTGCAAGTATGTAATATAGGTGGTGGAATAGTTGCCTTTAAAAGCCCTGGTCCTGGTAGAGATGTTGTTGAATGGTTGAATCGTAGTTTTTCAATAAGCCAAGCTGAACTTGTCAAATTAAGAAATGCAAAAATTGGTCATCAAGAATGTATTGATGTTGAGATTACTTTTAAATCAGACACAGAAGGCTATTATGTGAATAAATCTCAATTCTATTCAACAGCAGCTGGAAGACGTGATACATCATATTGGACAGCTTTTGTAAAGGTGCCTGGTCCTCGTGTTTCGTCTTATGATTTTAGCACTAAGCAAGTTACAACTCCATTAAATAGTTGTACTAAAAATGATACAACTAAATATGAAACAATTGTAAAAGCTTGGAATAATGGTTCAGGTGAATACGTAATAAAGAATTTTGAATTAATAGGAAAAGATGCTCAAGATGGATATTTTTCATTTGGTAACAAACCTAAAATTCAAATTGGAGATAAACTAAGAGGCAAGGATTCAACTGAAGATAATTTTAGATATCAACTTGTTTATTTTTCTCCAAAAGATGAAAGAGAATATAGTTGTAAACTAAGGTTAGTTACAGGGGTTGGTGATACAGTTGAAAGTATAATTAGAGGAACAGGAATTGAATCGCATGTAAAAGTAGATCCAGTTAATTTTGGTTTAGTTGATTCGTTTGGTGTTTACTATTACAAAACATTATCTGTAAAATCAGTTGGAACAAGACCATTTTCAATATCTGGAATTACAATTCAAGGTGATTTTGAAATATCTTTTGATCCATTATTTCCTTTGCCAAAACCAGATAGAATTAAAACTCTTGCTATTGGCGAAAGTTTTGATATTCCTGTTCGCTTTAGAGCATCAAAAAATGGGAAGAAAAGTGCAAATGTATGTGTTGTAGGCGATCATTCCAAATGTGATGATAGCTGTACTGTTATAAATGTGGAATTGCTTCACATTGATTCTATTCCACCAAAATCAGAAGCAATTGCGACAAAAGTTAATTTTAAAGATGTCATTTCTTGCTCTAATGATTCGAGTGAAATAAATGTTACAAATACTGGCGATGCAGTACTTTTGATTAAAACCGCTTTGCTAACCCCAAACAATCCAGCTTTTATAGTTTCAGATATTAACCCAACAATTATAAGAAAGGGGGAGAAAGTTTCTATCCCTGTTTCTTTCTATCCAAAAAATGATTTACCAGATTCAGCAGATGTGTTAATTAATTGTTTTGATTCTACAGGAACTAAAGTATTAACAACCACTTTCACAAAGCTTTATGGAAAAGGATTTAGTTTGATTACAAATACCTCAATTAGCAATATTAATTCTCCTAAACCAGAAGGATTGATTCCAATTCCAGTTTTAGTTAATGATAATTCAGCAGATACTGGCAACGTAAGTAGTTTGAAATTTACTTTGACTTATCAAACAAACTGTATAATACTTGCAAATCAAACTGATGTAAATACAGAATCTTTAACAAAAGGAACTTTAATTGATGGGTGGAAAGGGAATGTTTTAAGTAATATACCAGGCACATTAAGCGTTATATTTACTGCTCCTCAAGGTGAAATACTCAAAGGTAAAGGAACTTTATTAAATCTTGAATTTGGCTTGTTTTTAGGTCAGTCTTTAACAAGTAAAATTACATATACATTAGAACAAAATGAACAAGTTAAATGTGTAAAGTTTACAACCAATTCAGCTAATGTTTCAATTGATAGTGTTTGCGGATCAAGCATTAGGTTAATAGAATTAACTAACAATAATTATTCTCTTGACCAAAACAAACCAAATCCATTTAATCCTTCAACTAATATCTCTTTTACATTAGGTCTTGATGGGTATAGTTCGATAGAAATTTTCAACTCAATTGGTGAAAAAGTTGAAACATTAGTTAATACATATTTGAAATCAGGAAGCTATGTTATAGAATGGGATGCAGCAGCATATCCATCAGGTTTATATTATTATACACTACACTCAGGAAGTTGGAGAAAAACTAATTCAATGCTATTACAGAAATAGTTAAATAAATTTTATTAAGATTATCACTAACAATTTCCAATTTTGAAAATACAAAATCAAACTTTTAACATTTGTGAGTTGAATACAAGCAATAATGTTCCAGTATTTAATAACCAATGCTTATTTAAGTAATTCAATTGCCTTTTAAATTTGAATAATATCTCTAATTATAATCATGAAGGAAAAGGTTGATTGGTATTTTGAAAAGGATAATATATGGCAAAAAGAAATAAAATTATTAAGGTCTATAATTCTTGATTGTCAGCTAACAGAAGAATTAAAATGGGGTGTTCCAACTTACACTTACAAGAAAAGTAACATTGTATTGATTCATACTTTTAAAGAATATTGTGCAATTTTATTTCCCAAAGGTGTTTTACTAAAAGATTCAAAAAGTGTACTAATTCAACAAACAGAGAATGTTCAATCAGCAAGACAAATTCGATTTACATCTGTTAATGAAATTGAGAGTTTGAAATCAATTTTAAAAGAATATGTTTTTGAAGCTTGTAAAGTTGAAGATCTTGGTTTGAAAGTAAAATTAAAAAATACAATTGAATATAAGTTACCAGAAGAATTCCAAAGCAAATTAATAGAAAACCCTGCTTTAAAAACTGCATTTGAATTATTAACACCAGGAAGACAAAGAGCATACATTCTTTACTTTTCACAACCAAAACAATCTAAAACTAAAATTGCAAGAATAGAAAAATTTAAAGAACAAATTCTCATGGGAAAAGGGTTATTGGATTAGGCTTTTTATTTATTAAGAAAATAGCCACGAATGCACGAATAAAAAATAGCATTCGTGGCAAGAAATATTATGGATAAAATTTTATATAAGGAAGAAAGTTACTTGATAATAGGTAGATGTATGTAAGTGCATAATAATCTCGGAGCTAGATTTTCGGAGATAGTTTATAAAGATGCATTAGAATATGAATTCAGAAAAGCCAATATCTTATTTGAAAGAGAAAAAATGTATGAAGTTAATTACAAAGGAATCATTCTACTTCACAAATTTTATGCTGATTTTGTAGTAAATGGAAATATAATTTTAGAAATTAAATGTTTTTTACTAATTCCAGATGAGTTTATAGCACAGGCAATTAATTACTTAAAAGTATCTCAAAATAGTTTAGCTTTAATTGTGAATTTTGGGGAATTAAAATTGAATTACAAAAGAATTATTCTTTGATTCTTATTCGTGCATTCGTGGCAAACAACTATATAAAAACTAAAGTAGAAAAGTTGAACAAAAATTTGATAAGACCATTTTAAACATTTATTGGATTCTTAACCTTAAAATATAATTTGATATAACAAAACAAATCTTATTTATTCAAAATCCAAAAAGAATCTATTCTCGTACTTTGATGAAATATCAAATTATTTTCCAACTTTTAAAATGCGATTTCATATAGAAAATATTTACTTTCTTTTAATTTGTTTGTTAACATTTTCAGTTCCCATCTTATTAAAATCTCAAGAAACTGATAAAGGAATTTATTTAGTAAATATTAATTCAAAAATACCATTACAAGATGTATCTGTAAAAAGTAATGATAATAGTTTTAATACAATTTCAGATGAGAATGGTTTTATTGATTTAAAAAATTTGTCAGTTTTATCAAAAAATTTAATAATATCATGTGTCGGTTTTCAATCAATAAATATTGAAATCACAAAACTCACTTTTATTAATAAAAGTTCAATTATTTATTTAACCCCCAAAGTTACAAGCATACAGGAAGTAAATGTTGTCGTATCTGCAAATAAAGGAATCTTTAAAACAATTAGTGATTTAGATATTCATTTACGTCGAATAAATAACTCACAAGAAGTTTTGAGAATGGTTCCTGGTTTATTTATTGGTCAACATGCAGGCGGTGGTAAAGCAGAGCAGATATTCTTAAGAGGCTTTGATATAGACCATGGAACAGATATAAATATTTCAGTTGACGGTATGCCAGTTAATATGCCAAGTCATGCGCATGGTCAAGGCTATGCCGATTTGCATTTTGTAATCCCTGAAATAATTGATAATGTAAATTTTAATAAAGGACCATATTATGCTGATAAAGGAAATTTTACAACTGCAGGTTTTGTTGAGTTTAAAACAAAAGATTATTTAGAAAGTAATTTTGTAAAAACAGAAGGTGGTCAGTTTAATACTTTTCGTGGAATAGCTGGTATTAATATATTAAAACCTGAAGGACAAAAACGAGATCAAAGTTTATATTTTGCTGGAGAAGGTTCGTTTACTAAAGGGTATTTTGAAAGCCCACAAGATTTTAGTCGCTTTAATGGTTTGCTTAAATATCATGGTAACATTAACAATCAAAACACATTAAACGCAACACTAACTGGGTTTAAAAGTAATTGGCATGCATCAGGTCAAATACCCGATCGAGCAGTTGAAAATGGCAGTGTTGGTTTTTATGGAGCAATTGATAATACCGAAGGTGGAAGTACTTCTCGTCATAATTTAAATATTGCTTTGCAAAGCAGATTTAGTGATGGTGGTTTGCTTAATAATCAACTTTATTATAGCAAATACAATTTTGAATTATATTCCAACTTCACTTTTTATAAAGAGGATCGAATAAATGGTGACCAAATAAGGCAGAAAGAAAGCAGGAATATTATTGGCTACAATGGATTTTATCAAAAAGATTCTTATATAGGAAAATTAATCACAGAAACTAAGGCTGGTGTTCAAATAAGATATGATATTGTTGATGATATAGAATTAACTCGTACAAAGAACAGAATTGTAAATACTAAAGAAATAATGATTGGTATTGTTAATGAGTTAAATGCTGCAGCTTATTTATCACAAAATATATCTTTATCAGATAATTTTGACATAACTGGAGCATTAAGATTTGATTATTATAATAACCAATATAATGATAAATTAATTTCACAAGGATTAACATCAAATTCAACAATCATAAGTCCGAAACTAAATTTCAATTATCGTGCAAATGATAATGTACAATTATATTTGTATAATGGCAAAGGATTTCATAGCAACGATACAAGAGTAGCTGTACAACAAAATGGAAAGAAAGTTTTACCACCTGCTTATGGAACAGATTTAGGTGGAATTTTTAAAATTGGTGATAACTTAATAGTTCAATCAGCATTATGGTATTTATGGCTTGACCAGGAGTTTGTATATGTAGGTGATGAAGGTATAGTTGAACCAGGAGGTCAATCACAACGATTAGGCTTTGACCTTTCAGCAAGATTTGAAGTGGTGAAAAATCTATTTGTAGATGTAGACTTAAGTCTTGCAAACCCAAAGTCTGTTGGTGTTGTTGCTTCTGAAAGTTATTTGCCATTAGCACCTTGTTTCACAAGTGTTGGAGGTCTTACTTACAGAAATGAAAAAGGGTTAAATGGAAGCTTACGTTATAGGTTTATGGACTCCAGACCAGCAAATGAAGATAATACAATTATAGCTGAAGGGTACTTTATAATTGATGCAGCAATTAATTATAATACGAGTAATTGGGAAGCTGGATTATCTATTCAAAACCTGCTAAATACTAAATGGAAGGAAACTCAATTTGACACTGAAAGTCAGTTACAATCTGAATCGGCACCAATTTCAGAAATTCACTTTACTCCTGGAACTCCATTTTTTGGAAGACTAAGTTTTACAATGTTTTTTTAGTCTAAATATATCTTTACAGAGGTATTTCTTTTAAAAAATAATAGAAGAAAATTGCCACGAATGCACGAATAAAATAAACATTCGTGAATTCGTGGCATATAAATATAGTTAAAAACAGAAATTATCTCTCCTAATCTATTGAAATACAAAACAGATTGAAAAACTAAGCTCTAATTAGGTATTTCTTTTAAAAAATTATAGAAGAAAATTGCCACGAATGCACGAATAAAATAAACATTTGTGCATTCGTGTCATATAAATATAGATAAATACAGAAATTATCTCTCCTAATCTATTGAAATTCATAACAGATTGAAAAACTAAGATCTTACTTCAACTTGATAATTTGTTATTTGTAGCACTTTTAATTTATGAATTTAGTACAATAAAATTTGTAGATTCTAGTTTAGTTAAAAAATCTATTTAATAAAATTCTTTACTTTCAAGAAACAATTTTTATTCATTAAATTTTTGTTATTAAATTTTATGGATAAAAAGTTGTAAATTTCAGAATCTCAAAATGTAGTTTTATAACTACTATTATTTTTTTCTCTTTTTTCATAATTAAACTAATAATCTTTACGATAACTAATTGGAACTAATGTAAGAGAATAATGTACTTTATTTTGAAGTATGTTATTATCAAACTTTACAGATTTAGCTAATTTATTTTTGTTAGGGCAATATGCCTTATACATTTTTTATTTTACAACTAAACATTTTTCAATGAAATTATTTAGTAAAATCAATTTTCCACTATGAAGAACAAAATAGGAATATTCTTTATATTTTTTATATCGATTATAATACTTTCAAGTTGCGGTAGTTCAACGCAATCCTCTAAAACCAAGCGTGCGAGCAAGGTTCAGATTGATGATGAATTTTCTGTGCTTGATGAGAATTCAGTTGATAAGTATGCTAATGATCCAGCAATAAGAAGAAAACTCGATGAAGCTCGTGGTTATTATTTGCTTGCCGGTAGATATGCTAATGTTAAGAAGATTACTCAAGCTGCCAAAAACTACGAAACTGCATTAGGTATATTGAATGAATTAAGCACGTATCCAGATATATATTCCTATAAAGATTTTGCAAAACTTTCAGAGACTGTAGTAAAAGATTATGAAGAAAAAATCCCACTTGATAAATTAGAACCAGGAAGTAACTTCTTTGTTTTACGTGACAAAATAATGAGTGAAATTGAAAATATTCCAATTGATAAATCTAGAGTTAAAAGAAGTGACTTGAAAAATCCTGTTAAAGGTAAGGTTGATGGAATGCAAATTGAATTATCTGACCAACCAGCAGTTGACCAGTGTATAGCATATTTTACTTCAGAAAAAGGAAGGCGTACTTTTAGTAATTGGTTAGGGAGAACTACAAAATATTTCCCAATGTATGATAGGATATTGAAGGAAGAAGGTGCACCATTAGAATTAAAATTTCTTTCAATGATTGAGTCAGGTCTTAACCCTACAATTGCGTCATGGGCAAAGGCTGTTGGCTTGTGGCAGTTTATCCCAGGTACTGGTAGAATGTATGGCTTAAATACGAGTTGGGCAATAGATGAAAGACGTAATCCTGAAAAAGCTACTAGAGCTGCTGCACGTTACTTAAGTGATTTAAATGATGATATGGGTGATTGGCATTTGGCTTTAGCCTCTTATAATTGTGGACCTGGCAGAGTGCGTCAAGCAATTAATTCAGCTGGTGGAAGCCGCAATTACTGGGAAGTTAGAAAGTATTTACCACGTGAGACTCAACAATATGTACCATTGTATATTGCTGCTGCTTTAATTACAATGAATCCAGAAGATTATGGTTTTACTGATATTAATTATGAAAAACCGACAGAATACAAAACGATTGTTTTAAAAGGGGGTACTTCATTTGACAAAATATCTAAGGCAGCAAATGTTCCAGTTGATGAACTACGCAGATTTAATCCTGAACTCTTAAGAGATAAAATTCCATCAGGTTATTATGATTATCCATTGAATATACCTACCTATGTAACAGTGGATATTTATGAAGCAATGAAAAGCTTGCCTGCTGATACATTAACTAATTCACTTATATCTCATAAAGTTCAAAAAGGTGAATCTTTAAAATCAATTGCATCTAAATATGATGTAACAGTAAATTCTATTTGCGATTTAAACAATATTTCTCCAACTTCTCAGGTTGGTCGTGGAATTACTTTGAAAATACAAATTCAAAGAACAAAAACAGATATTACTTTGAATCAGGATTTAAACATAAATCTTTCTCAAGATAGTTTAGAAAACAGCGTACTCCAAAATATTTCAGAAAATGAGAATATTAAATCTAATTCAAAAAGTGAAATTGGAACAATACCATTAACTAAAGAAGAGAAAGAACCAGAAACAGGTTTAAAAGATAAATCTAATGATGATGTTAATATAAAAAGGAACCTAGTTCCAGAAGATAAAAAAACATCATCTGCAATTTCTAAAATTGAGGATGAAGAACCAAATAATTCAATAAAAAATAAAACTACTTCTAAAACTGGTTCATTGAATACAACTTTAAAGAAAGATATAACATCTAACAATAATGTATTATCAAAAAAAATTGCATCTAAAAAAGAAATATCTTTAAAAAAAGAAATAGTATCTAAAAAAGAAATTGCTTCAAAAAAGGAATTAACTTCTAAAAAAGAATCCCTTTCAAAAAAGAATCTCACTTTAAATAAAGATAAAAAACAAAATATAGAAAAGGAAAATTTAAAGGATACTAAAAGTAATACTAAAAAAGACTTAGCAGATAAAACGACTAAATCTAAAAAAGAGATAAGCAAGGAGCATTCAGTGCAAAAGGGTGAAACCCTTTATGGAATTGCAACTAAATATGAAATTAGTGTTGGAGATTTAAAAAAATGGAACCCAGAAACTGCTGAAAATGGCTTAAAAACTGGTTCAAAGATTAAGATTAAATCTAACACAAAAAAATCAACTGGAATTGATTTAAAGAATAACAAAAACATATCTTTAAATTCTAAATCTGTTAAAAAAGAAAGTGAAAAGATAGTTATTAAAAAAAATAATCTAACTAAGAATACCCTTACTAATAAAAATTCAGATAGAAAAAAATCAACTGAATCAAATGATATTAGTGAGAAAAAGTTAATAGCTAAAAAAAATATTAAAGTAAATAAATCTGAAAGTAAAATCAGTTCTTTCAAACAATCAAAATATACAAAAGGGAAATTGGTTGCAAGAAAATAATATTAATGTTATCAAAATAATTATTAAACTGAAAAATGAAAGACGTTATCAATAATTGATACGTCTTTTTTTTTGTTTTGAAAAATATCTAAAACCAAAATTAAAATGATATTTTTGAAAAAAAATAATGATTGAACTTGCAGACATAATTAAATGGCTTTCACAGCTCTCACCAATTGGTCTTTATTCTATGTTGTTTTTTATATCATACATTGAGAATATTTTCCCACCTTCTCCAAGTGATATTTTAATAATATTTATTGCAACACTAATAGGAATTGGAACAATTGGCTTAGGAGAGTCAATTATTATTTCAACATTAGGAAGTATAACTGGCTTTCTAACAGCTTTCTGGTTAGGTAGGAAATATGGACGCAAATGGATTGATGATAAGAAATTTAAATTTCTTGATAAAAGTTCATTTGAAAAAGTTGAAAATTGGTTTGAAAAGTATAATTATGGAATTATTATCGCAAATAGATTTTTGGCAGGAACAAGAGCTATAATTTCTTTTTTTGCTGGAATGTCTAAATTAAAAATTGTTCCTACCACAATTTTATGTTCTATTTCAGCTTTAATATGGAACACCATTTTGATAAATATTGGGAAATTATTAGGAGACAATTGGGAGTATGGTGTGAAATTATTATCTGAATATAATATGGTTGTATTGTCAGTTTTAGCTTTAGTTGTTGTTTATTTTACAACGAATTACTTTATCAAAAAATATAAATCAAAGAATGTTTAAAAAAGAAATTTATTTACTTCTAATTTTATTGTTTGTTCTAACATCTTGCAAGAAAGAGAATGCAAATTTAAATAGTAAAACAAAGAATGGAATTACAAACGAATATGATACTACTGATTCAAAAGATACAATTATTAATTTTCCTGTAAAAGATCCTGCCCAAAGCACTCTTCCAGTTGCAAAAGATGGTAGATTCCAAATACCTTTGAGTAAATTTGTTGGAACTGATTTGTGGATTACATTACCGAAAAATTTCGCAATTAGTCCTGAAGCATCAGGCAACGGATCTGCATTTTATATTTTTGATAAAAGTGATCCAAGCTTAAAAGACAAATCGGCTACTGTTAGAGCTTTTGCTAGGTTACAAGTTACATCAAAGCCACCAAATGGTTTTGCTGGTCAATCAGATAGCACAATTGAAAATGTTGTTATTGCTGCACAACCACTTCAATGGAAAGTTTGGGAAGAAAAATCTCCAAATGGTGATAAGTTCTATTTAAGGGAATTGAACTCACCAGACTTTTTTGCAGGAGTTTCACCTGAACAATCTCAAAAACATATTGCATTGTATATATATTTAGGCGGAACTGATGCTGCTAAAATTAAAGAATTGGTTGTTGCTGTTAATACACTAAGTATGAAGCCTTAAACTTATTAATAAAGTTTTTGAAGAAATTCCTAAATATAATCCAATGCTTGTATTAGTAGTACTTTAATAAAAGAAATTTAAAATTTACAAGATATGATTTTCTAAATATTAGTGAAATTGTATCTTGTTTTTTACTAAAGGATTTAATTAACCAATTAATTCCAAATTGTTTTTGTCTTTTAAAAAGTAGTTAATTAAAAAACTAAAAATTTATATTTGTATAATTAAAATTAATATAATTGATGAAGAAATTTCTTTTTTCCCTTTTTTTTAGTACTTTAATTTTTTCAAATTCTTTTACTCAAAACTTAAAAAATGATTCAATAATTTTTGATTCTTTGAATTTAAGAGATAATATTAAATTTCTTGCCAGTGATTCACTTTCTGGCAGAAGCCCATACTTGAAAGGTAATGCTGATGCCGCTAATTTCATTGCCATTAAATACCGTGAAGCAGGATTAAAGCCAATTGGATACAACACAACTAAAAAGAAACAATACTCAAATGAAGATTACTATAATTATTTTTCATTTTTAGCATCAGTTAAAACTGGAGATAATTCAAAGGTTGAAATTAATATTAATGGAGTTGAGCAAAAGTTAAAACTAAATAATAGTTATTCAGTTATGAGTTTTAGCGATTCATCATCAATAAGTTCAAGTCTGGTATTTGTTGGGTATGGAATTAATGCACCTGAATTGCAATATAATGATTATTCTGAAATTGATGTAAAAGGGAAAATAATTATTATAATGAGATATTTCCCAAACAACAACAACCCACACAGTTTGTTTGCTAAATATGGATCTATGACTAGTAAAGTACGAACTGCTAAAGAGAACGCTGCCGCAGGAATAATTTTTATTTCACCACCGAAAGATTCAAGTTCAATATTTGAAACAAAACTTGATAAAAGTTTTGTAAGATGTGGAATCCCATGTGTGTCAGTTAGTGGTGATGTTTTTATTAATCTAAGAGATAGTTTAGGTAGAAATTTAAAAGAAATTCAACAACATATTGATTCAGTACGAAAACCTGCTTCTTATATAATAAAAGATTCTAAAGCAAATATCACTTGTGATTTAATTTTAGAGAAAAAAAATGTACCAAATGTGATAGGTGTTTTACCTGGAACTGATCCTGTTCTTAAAGATGAGTTTATTGTTATTGGAGGTCATTTTGATCATTTAGGAATGGGTGATGATGGTTCATTAAACACTACAAAAACTCCATCAATACATTATGGAGCTGATGATAATGCTTCTGGTACTGTAGGGGTTTTGGCTTTAGCCGAGGCTTTTGGAAAGAATAATATCAAAACAAAAAGAACTCTGGTTTTCATTTGTTTTAATGCTGAGGAAATGGGACTTCTTGGTTCAGCTGCTATTGTTGAAAAATTTCCTTTAGAACTAGGAAAAGTGATTACTATGATAAATATGGATATGATTGGTAGGTTGGATTCTAATAATCTAATTGTTCAAGGCTCTGGTACTTCACCAATCTGGGAGAGTTTTGTTAAGAATTTAAACAAATATGATAAGTTTAACATCAAGTTTGTAAAAGATGGATTTGGACCAAGTGACCATTCAAGTTTTTATACAAAAAATATTCCTGTATTATTTTTCTTTACTGGGCTTCATAAAGATTACCACAAACCAACAGATACTTGGGATAAAATTAATACTTCAGGAATGGCTAAAGTTTTAGGATTAGTATATAAATGTGTGAATGGGATAGATCAAATGATTCAAAAGCCAGAGTTTACTAAGGTGCAAGCATCGGCTCAGAACCGCAATTCAACTGGATTTAAGGTATATGCTGGTACAATTCCAGATTATGCCTACGATGGAAAGGGGCTAAAATTAAGCGGCGTTACTGATGGTGCCCCTGCTCAAAAAGCTGGTGTAAAAGATGGTGATATCATTGTTAAAATGAATAACAAAGTAATTGATAATATATATGATTATACAGATGCACTAGGTGAATTCATTCCTGGTGATGAAGTTGAAACTACTTTATTAAGGGGCAAAGATAAAATTGTTGTTAAAATTATTATGATGAGTAGATAATCTAAAACTTTAAATTGTTTTGATTCTATATTGTGAAATTTTCTATTGAATGTAGTTAATTTTACTGTAAAGTGAATAACGTTTAGTTAGTTAAATAAATATCTGAAAACCTAATGTTATCAAAATTATTTTAACCTAAAAACTTGAATTGAATTTTTTAATCCCTTTTCGTTTTGAACAAGTTAATATTATATTTTTTTCTTATAATAACCTTTATATACTCTATAAATAGTTATGAAGTAAAAGCCCAAAGTAATGGGCGAGGGACTGAGTTTTGGTGTTCTTTCCCAAACAATAGAAATGATATATTTGTATTAAGATATATTAGGCTTTATTTTACTTCTGGAAATAATTCTGGTGATGTAAGAATTTACAAAGGTGATAGTTTAATTGGGTTAGTAAAAGCAAAACCATTTGAGGTTACTACATTCGATGTTCCAATTGATATCGCTCAAGTTACCCCAATTTCATCATTAAAAAATGATTTAGTTTTTAAAAATAAAGCTCTCTTTATAAAGTCCGACTACCCAATTACAGTTTATGGGATGAACAGATCCCTGCAATCGAGCGATGGGATGTTAATCCTACCATTAGAATCATTAGGAGATGAATATATTTTCCCTTCATATTCTTCATCACAAATGATGATTATAGCCACAGCTGATAATTCAGATATTAATATAACAATTCCCTCTAATACTAAATCATTGAATCACACAAGAAATTTTTCTGTAAATATGAATAAAGGTGATGTATTTATTTGTGTTGGGAATGATCTTGTAACAAACTCAGATTTGTCTGGTACTAAAATAACTTCAGATAAAATTATTGCTTTAGTTTCTGGTTCTCAATGTATAAAAATTCCAGATGATACTTATACAGCTTGTAACCATATTGTTGAAATGATTATTCCAACAACTTCTTGGGGAAAAATTTATTACTCAGTCCCATTAAAAACTAGAACTTCATCTGATACATATAGAATATATTCTGGTGATACAAATAGTAAGGTATTTATAAATGAAGTGTTATGGAGAACTTTACCAACATATGGAGGAGAGAATTTTAAAGGTTGGTTCCAATACAATTCCAACTCCAACTCTAACGATTTAACCACTTTTGTAAGTAATAAGCAAATATTTGTTCAACAATTTTCAAATTCTTGGACTTACGATTCTGTGTTAAATTCAGACCCGTTTATGTTAAATTTAATACCTACTGAGCAATTTATTAAAAAAGGGAAAGTTCTTTTTAGTTTGGATGACACATCATTTTCTCAAAACTATCTTAATGTTGTAATTGATTCATCTGAGTTTGACAAATTAGAAATTGGTAAAATTAATTCACCCTTAGTAAAAGTTATAGCTGACACAAATAATGGTTTTAAGCCATTCCCAGTCAAGTATAATGGTAAAACTTATTTAGGAGGGACAATCAATTTAAGTAATGGATCTTATCAACTTGTTAGTACTTGCCCTTTTGCAGCTTACTTATATGGTTTCCAGGCTTACGATGGATTTGGTTATGCTTTGTCATCTGAAACCGAATACCAAAGAGGGGGTGATACATTGTTTGTAGATACAACTATTTACTGCCAATCAGCATCTATAATAATTAAAACTTTAAACAAAAATCCAATTGGATTAAGAAGTATTTATTTAGAAAATCCAAAAAATTTAAGACTAAATTTTATAAACCCACCAAACCCTCAGTCACTTTTCAAATCAACTTACGCAGAAGTTGAAGTTGCAGTTATTGATACCTCAGCGGATGCTGAAGGAACATTGGTAATTACTGATATTAGTGGTAAAAAGTGGAGATATTATTTTCATTTTCAACAGACAAATTTAAAATTAGAGAGTGATTCTATTAGGCATTTGCCTAATGATTCGTATTACTATTTTACACTTACAAACTTATCTGATAAAACTATTTTTGTTCAATCTCTTAAATTTTCATTTGGGGATAATGTAAATCTATTATCACTTTCACAATCAATTCCTGTCTTTCTAAAAAGAAATGAAAAAGTAAATATAATTGCTCGTCAGATAAGTATTAATGACTCTGTTTCAGATACTATTTTAATTGAATTGAATTGTAGAATTAAAAAATTCCCTTTCTTCTTTAAAGGGAAAGCTGCTAAGCCAGACCCTTACTTAACTCATATAGATTGGGGTGACAAATGGATTTCAAATGAGGTTAAATGTACTAAGAATATTATTAAACAATATGATACTACAATTTATATTGTCAATAATGGAGAAAGAGCATTTAATATAAGTAAAGTATTCCTTGAAGGACTAGATTACGAAATGGGTGTTTTTAAAATAGATACAACAAAACTTTTAAATTCAACAGATACAATATTTGGAATTAGTTCAAAGTATAATTTTCTTCCCGTACATCTAATTTTTAAACCAATATCTGAAAAAGAATATTATTGCAATTTGGTTTTGGTTCTTAAGAATGGTGACACTATCAAAACCCAAATTCTTGGAGAAGGAACTGAATCTCATTTAATTGTTGACAAAACAAATATTGGAGTATTAATATTCAAAGGTCCTAAGCTTACTGAAATTAATCAAGATGTACTTTTGATTGCTCGTAAAACACGTAACACTACTATAACTGGAATAAAAATAATTGGCAAGGATTCACTCGATTTTACTTTTAAATCAGGGTTTATTCTCCCTGATAGTTTAAATAAATGGGTAATTATGCCAAATGAAATTAGAAAAATCCCTATTACTTTCAAACCATTAAGTACTGGTAAGAAATCTGCAAAACTTGAATTAATATCAGATAATTCATTCTGCGATGATTCAATCCCAAGTTTAACAGGTTTGGCTTATAAAGATGGATATTTGTATAAATTTAACAATAACATAGATTTTGTAAATGCTTTTTTGTGTTCAATAACATTACAAAAAATAGTGATTAGAAATTATGTTGATGTTCCTTTAAAAGTAAATAATTTCAGAATTGTTGATAAAGATAATACTATAACAATTTTGGATTCTTCTAAAAAAATACTTAATTACAACGACTCAATAGTTATTTCTATAGCTTTAAAACCAATTCAGGAAGGAGATTACAATGCTAAGATTTTGTTTGATATTTTAGATGCAACTTCAGATATTTTAATAGAAAGTGCTACCACTAACATATCTGGTAAAGTAAATAAATATTCATTAGCTTCAGGTTTGTCGCAATATTATCATGGCAATTTGAATCAAGTATTATCTGTTCCTTATTTATTGAAAAATGATATTAGCGAACTTAAAATAAATAAATTTAGATTAAATTTAGGATATGAAAAAACTGTTTTAAATTTAATAAATTATTCAAAAATTGATATAGCTTCTTCGATGATAAAAGGGACTTTACTTGATGGTTGGGACTTTAATATAATTCAATATACTCCAGGAAATTTATCTATTGAGTTCTATTCCTTGAATAAGTATTTAAATGGAACAGGAGAGTTGTTTAATATGAAATTTATTTTGTTTGTTGGTGAAACCGAAAAAGGATTTTTGAAGTGTAATTTAGATTTTAACTCATTTAATGACTGTATAATTAACCAACCAGAATCATCAATAGTTTCAATTGACTCTGTTTGTGGTTTGAAATCTAGGTTAATTGATTTGTCAAATGTAAATTTCTCATTGAAACAAACTGAGCCAAACCCATCAGATAATAGCTTTAAAATTAAATTTAGTTTAGGATTTACAAACCCTACATCAATGATTCTATTTAATAAAAATGGGGAACTAATTTCTGAATTAATTAATGAAAATCTAAAAAAAGGTGATTACATTTTAGAAATAGATGCAAGTAAATTACCATCTGGGGTATATTATTATAAATTAAGATCTGGTTCTTGGTCTCAAACTAAAAGTTTGATAATATCACATTAAATTATAAGACTATTATTAGTTGATTAAATGATTTGATTCATTAAAAAAGCCATTTCAATACCTATTTGTGAGCCAAGTGCTACACCCATTCCATTACAACCAAAGGCACAAAATACATTTGTAGAAACATTATTTACAATAGGTAATTTGTTCTCACTAAATCCCATTATTCCTTGCCAATTCATTTCAATTTCAAAATTATTATTTGGTAGTATTATATCAGTTAAGTATTTTTTCAAAGTAGATAATATATCTAAATTCTCAACAAAGTCAAAACTCTCCTCATTGGTTATATCCGTATTTCTGCCGCCACCAATAAGAACTCTATTACCAACATTCCTAAAATAGTAAAATCCTTTATCAAAATGAAATGTCCCTTTAAATTTTAAATTGCTAATTTCAGAAGTAATCATAACTTGACCGCGAGCTGGCTTCAGGGGTAATGTTTTGAATAGTTTTTTTGCAAATGCATTATTACATACCGAAACTTTAGATGAAATGAATTTTATTTTCTCATTAATAGATTGATTAGACACAATTACTTCAACAAATTTTTCATTATCATTTATTTCTATAACCTCTGAACCTGTTAATATATTTACACCAAGAGATTTGGCTTTCTCAATTAATGATTTCATCATTTTGCCAGTATGGATTTGACCTTCAAATTTATTTTGAATTAATGAATGAACTTGATCAAACCCAAATTTGTAAACTAGATCATTTCGGAATGAAAAAATGTTTTGGTTAAATAACCCAAATAGTTTTTCATTCAAGTTATTGAGTTTATCTTTTGAGAGTGTATATGAATCAAAAAGTAATTCGTATCCTCCATTTTGTTCAAAGCCTATTTTGCTTTCTCCCAATCTTGAACGCAACAATTCAAGACCATGAATTCTTTTCTCAACTATAGCAATGGTACTATCTAAACCATTTATTTCAATATCATTTAAAATCTCTGTTGGACTACCAAAACAAGCAAAACCAGCATTTTTAGTGCTTGCTCCACTTGGGAATACTCCTCTTTCAAGTAACAATACTGATAATTTACTATTTGATTCTAATAAACTAATTGCTACTGAAAGACCAATAATTCCTCCTCCAATTACAATAACATCATTACAAGTAAAGGATTCTTTTTCCCAAAATGAAATGCTCATTGAATTAAAAATGTTGGATAAAGTTATTATTAATTTGCAATATAAAAAAACCTTCAGCACTATTTAATGATGAAGGTTTTTAATTATCCTTTTAAAGGAAACAGTTTAAATCTAATTTAAACAATCTATTTAGATTTCTAAAAATTATAAAAATTATTTGGTAATATTTACTTTACTTGTATAAACATTTTCACCAGTTTTCATACTTACCATATAAGTTCCACTTAGCAAATCTTCTACTGGGAGAGATATTGAATATTTTCCAGGTATATAGTCTTGATTATCAATAAGCGTTTTAACTAACTTACCAGTTGCATCAAACATCTGAATTGTAAGGTTAGTTCTCTGAGTAATTGAAAAATTCTGACGAGATATTTTCCCTGGAACAACAGGTGATGGGACAACGTTATCTAATCCTTGAGAAGTTGCATCAGTTCCATAATGATATTCAACACCAGATGGTAAAATTATTGTTCCATACCATGACATATTGATATTCAAATGACTTCTAATTTGTCCTCCATCTTTAGATGTAAATACTAATCCTTTCCATGAACTAATAATAGATTGTGTAGTTCCTGTCTTATAAAGTACAACACTCATAGCCATAAAAGAATCTAATGGGTTAGCTCTTGTATCTCCATCAACAGTGAAATCTCCTTCTCTAAACTCATTTGTAGTAATTATTTGTTGATATTCATCTGATTCTTGAACAGGTTGTGTTAAAGCAGGTGACTCATCATTTACGTACATTATTATTATTGCATCACTTGAAGTAGCTTTCAAAGGTGGTTCAAACCCAACAACAGTTTGTGAAATTCTGTAAGATCCTGGTTGATCACCCTCTGTTATTTTTTTATCCATTTCATCTGGAGTAACTTCAAATTGAACTGGAGCTTTATATCCTTCAAAATAATTAGTTGCAGAATTTAATGTAGTTCTGTTTAAATTAATTCCACCTTTAATATAAGTTGTACCAGTTAATCCTGCATTTTTATATTTGAATGCAAGTATTTTACCAGAGTTATTTGGAGTGCTATTAGGATTTTTGTAAACAAAAAACTTTACAGAATCAACAGTAAAAGAACCTTTTGGCTCTTTAAATTGAGCAATCCAAACAGAATCATTAAATTCAGGATTGTCACTTTTAATTATATTGCTTGTTGAGTTATAAACTTTTCCATTGAAAAATTTATATACAGCTTGGGGTGAGAACACCTGACCAAAGCCACGAAACTCAGTTCCGCTACCAAAATTTAAAGGTACTCGCATATCATTTCTATTTGTATCACGTCCGGTTTCATCAATTCTTCTTAAAATACTACTCTGCCATACATAATCTTGGGCTTCAGCTATTTTTGAAATGCCAGTAGTTGAAACAGTTGGAGTAAATTTTGAATAATCAATTTTTGAATCAGATATTTTTTGAGGTTCTATACTTTGCTGAGCTATACTTAAAGAAAAAGTAGCAAACAACATAGTCACGTAAATAAGAATTCGTTTCATCATTAATTTTTTAAAGTAATTTATAATTTTTAAGTTTTTGAGATTTATAATAAAGTAAGATTGTAAAATTATGAAAATAGTTTGTAATTAATTTTAAAATTATTTTATAAATCAATACATAGATATAATTGACACAAAAGTTAAATTTTTGTTACAACTCAATATCAATAATTATTGATTAAATTTAAAATCAATTTTTAAATGTTATTTTTAATGGAACTAATTTTGATAATGGTTTAAATTGATTTTAATATTCATACCATATATTTAATCATATATCTTAATTTTGCGAAATATTTTTCTCTTTATAATTTATTTTTCTCTTTAATATTTAATTGTATAAATCAGTTTGTGTAGATTAATTGCATATGCAGGCAAGCCGGTTCTTGCGAGCGATTTGCTCTACAAACCACAACATTCCTTAATGCAGAGACAAGCAATTCGTGCTGAAGAAATGTCTACTCCTATCAATGGTGATGGATGTGGAGTTTCTTGGTATGATTTTAGAATTGATTCAGAGCCTGGTCAGTTTCGTTCTATTCATCCGTCTTGGTCGAATACTAATTTAAGATTATTATGCCAAAAAATTAAAACATCATTATTGTTTGCTCACGTTAGAGCAGCTTCACCTGGAGCTATAATAGATCAATTAAACTGCCATCCATTTGTATATGGTCAGCTTTCTTGGATGCATAATGGTATGGTTGGTGGTTTCAAATCTATTAGGAGATCTTTGCTAAGTGGACTTAATGATGAAAGTTATGAGGTAATCCGGGGTTCAACAGATAGTGAATATATGTTTGGATTGTTTCTTAATAAACTCAAAAATCCTAAAGGTGATGTTTCAACTGATGAAATGATAATTGCATTGAGCGATATGTATAATGATTTGAAAAAATTGTTGCTAGAGAAAAAAATTGAAGAACATTCTTACATTAATATATGTGTAACTAATGGCAAATCAATAATTGCTACTAGATATACAACAAATCCGAGAGTTCAACCTGCCTCCCTCTATTATGTTTATGGTAAAGAGTATATTGTAGATGAAAACGAAAAATCATATATGATTCCAGATACAGGGAAAGCTGGCTCGGTTATTATTGCAAGCGAACCATTTACAGAAAATAAATCTGATTGGATGAGAGTTGAAAGAAATTCAATGATGATTGTTGATGAAAATTTAAATATTAGTTTTAAACAACTGAACTAAATTTCAACAATTTATTTGATGTAAAGAATAAAACTAACAATTTAGTTTGTTGTAGTTCTCATTTTCGAAATTAATAATGATACAAGACTAATTTTTATATTATGGACTTTTATATAGTAACAATAATTATTCTACCGCTTATTGGATTTGCTATTAATGGCATTTTTGGTAAGAAGATAAATAATGAAAAGATTTCAGGAATTATTGGTACGAGTACAGTAGGCATCGGTTTCATTATTTCAGTTAGTTTACTTTTCAATATGATCAGTTTGCCAGTTGAAAAAAGGAGTATTATGGTGCATGTTGCAGATTGGATTTCAGCAGGGAAATTCAATGTAGGTTTGAATTACCAATTAGACCAATTATCAATTGTTTTCCTTTTAGTAATTACTGGTGTTGGTACTCTAATCCATATTTATTCAATTGGATACATGCATGGAGATAAAGGATTTGCAAGATTTTTTGCTTACCTAAATTTATTTATTTTCATGATGCTCAATCTAGTTTTAGCTGATAACTTAGCTGTAACTTTTTTGGGTTGGGAAGGTGTTGGATTGTGTTCGTTTTTATTGATAGGGTTTTGGTATGATCAGAAGTTTGAAGGAGTAGGTATTAAAACAACTGGAGACGCTGCAAAAAAAGCATTTATTGTAAATAGAATTGGAGATTTGGGAATGCTGATTGCAATGTTTATTTTATATAATGAATTTGGAACTTTAAAATATCAAGAGTTAATTACAATTGTTTCAAATGGTGGTTTCTCACCAGGGCAAAGTAGTGCTTTAACTTATGCAACATTGTCTTTATTATTAGGAGCATGCGGGAAATCTGCACAAATCCCATTAGGAGTATGGCTCCCTGATGCAATGGCTGGTCCTACACCTGTTTCAGCACTTATTCATGCAGCTACAATGGTAACCTCTGGAATATTCTTAGTTTCTAGAACATCAGTACTTTTTGCTTTATCACCATTTACAATGTCTGTAATGACTGGAATTGCAATAACAACTGCATTGATTGCTGCAACTATAGGTTTAGTACAAAATGATATTAAAAAAGTATTAGCTTATTCAACTGTCTCTCAACTAGGATTTATGTTTGTTGCTTTAGGAGTTGGCTCATTTTCTGCAGCAGTTTTTCATGTTCTAACCCATGCATTTTTTAAAGCTCTTTTATTCTTGGGAAGTGGTTCTGTTATTCATGGAATGCACCACGAACAGGATATGAGAAAAATGGGTGGTTTGAAAAAATATATGCCTCAAACTTATAAAACTTACTTAATAGGCGCTATTGCAATAGCTGGAATACCCCCTCTTTCTGGATTTTTTTCTAAAGATGAAATTTTATTTAAAGCTTGGGTAAATGGAAGCTGGGTGTTATGGATTGTAGCAGCTGTTGCTGCTTTTATGACTGCATTTTATATGTTTAGATCAGTTTATATGACTTTTGATGGGAATGAAAATTTTGATCATCATCATGTGCACCCTCATGAATCTCCTAAAACAATGACAATTCCATTATGGATACTTGCATTACTATCAGCTACTGCTGGTTTGTTAGGAATTCCTGCTATAATTGGAAATTTTAATTTTGTAAATGTTTTACATCATTGGCTTGAACCAGTTTTTGATCCAGCAGAAAAATTTTTAAATACTGTTCATGAGCAGCATTCTTTAGAAATGATTTTAATTATAATATCAACTGTTATTGCTACTTGTGGAATTATGCTAGCAAGAACTTTTTATTTGAAGAAAACTGAACTACCTCAAAAAATATCAATTCAATTTAATGGAATTTATAAGTTGCTTTTGAATAAATGGTATGTAGATGAAATTTATAATAATTTTATCTTAAAACCAATTCAATTTATTTCTGATAAATTCTTGTATAATGTAATAGATAGAAAATTAATTGATGGAAGCATCAACGGTGGAAGCCGCTTAATTGCTGGTTTTTCAGGTATCTTTAGGCAAATACAAACTGGAGTTGTCCAGCATTATGCAACTTTATTTATAGCTGGAGTAGTAGTTATTTTAGGATGGATTGTTTTCTTCTTTAAATATTGAAATTGATAATTATTGCAAATTCAATTATTGTTAACCGATAAATATAAATTGATAAATGCTGTTACTTACTTTACTAATACCTTTAATAGGAGCAATAATAACTCCATTTCTTAATGGGAAAGCAGTTAAATATTCTTCTGCTTTTTTCTCAATAATAACATTTGCAGTTTCGTTATTGTTTTACAGTGGTTTTAATCCATCAGATTCGAAATTTCAATTTGTAACAAGTTACCCATGGATCAATTCATTAGATATTAATTTCAAATTTGGAATTGATGGTATGTCCTTATTGTTAGTTTTACTCACCACTCTAATTTTCCCAATAGCAATAATATCTAGTTGGGAATCTATTAAGGAAAAAAAATCCTTTTATTACCCATTATTATTATTATTAGAGTTTGGAGTTATAGGCGTTTTTATATCACTTGATACATTTGTGTTTTATGTTTTTTGGGAGTTAGTTCTAATTCCAATGTATTTACTTATAGGAATATGGGGTGGAAAAGAAAGAATTTATGCAGCAGTTAAATTCTTTATCTATACAATGGCGGGCTCTTTATTAATGCTTGTAGCTATAATATGGTTAGGACACGAGGCTCAAAAATCTGGAGGTGCTTTTACTTCAGATTTTATCAAACTTATGCATATTGGACCTTCAATCCCATTTGTAACACAGAAATGGCTTTTTCTAGCATTTGCACTCTCTTTCTGTATTAAAGTTCCATTATTCCCATTACATACTTGGCTACCAGATGCACATACACAAGCTCCAACTGCTGGATCTGTATTACTTGCAGCTGTACTTTTAAAAATGGGTACTTACGGTCTTATCAGATTTAATTTGCAGTTGTTTCCACAATCTTCACTCTATTATGCAGATGTTATATCAACCTTAGCAGTTATTGGAATTATTTATGGTGCTTTAGTTGCAATGGTACAAACTGACATTAAGAAATTAGTTGCTTATTCATCTGTTGCTCACTTAGGATTTGTTGTTCTAGGCATATTTTCAATGACAGTAGAAGGAGTTCAAGGGGCAGTACTTCAAATGGTAAATCATGGTTTATCGACAGGCATGTTGTTTTTATGTGTTGGATTTATATATGAAAGAAGGCATACTAGGGAGATTAATGAGTTTGGGGGGGTTGCTAAATCTATGCCAATATTTGCAGTGATGTTTGCTTTTGCAATGCTCTCGAGTGTTGGTGCTCCAGGGTTAAATGGTTTTGTTGGTGAATATCTAACACTTATTGGTACTTTTACTTCTCAACATTTATCATCAAAATGGTTTGCAATTATTGGTGCTTCAGGTGTAATTTTTGCAGCTGTTTATTTGTTGTTACTTTATCAAAAAATATTTATGGGTGCTATAACTAAAACAGAAAATAGTACTTTATCAGATTTAACAAAAACTGAAATTGGATTAGTTATTCCATTAGTAATCTTATTTGTATGGATTGGATTTCAACCAAATACTTTCCTTAAACTTACTGAAAGTTCTAGTCGAGCTGTGGTGGGAGTGATAGAAAAAATTCAGGGTGAGAATAGATATTTACCAGAAGCAAATTCTAGATTAGGTTTGGCAATTGAACAACCAAAAGAAGTTAATAAAAATGTTACCTCAAATAACAGCGAAAAAGATCAACAACAAATCTTTCAAAAGCAAATTCAGGAACAATTACAGAAACAAGGTGCAAAACAAAAATAGATGAAAATATTAGTATTATCAGATATCCATGATCATATCCGAAATTTAAGATCTACCCTTGCAGATCACAATGATTTAGACGCTATGATTTTTTTAGGAGATTTATGTTCTCCATTCACGTTAGGTTTAATGATGGATAGTTTTCAGAAGAAACCAATTCATTTAGTGTTAGGTAACAATGATGGTGATTCTTTTAGAATTACGGCGAAGGCTCATCAAACTCAATTTGATGTACATATTCACGGTGAATTTGCTGAGTTAGTTGAATACAATGGAAAGCTAGTTAAAAGAGTTGATTTCGAGAATTTATTTGGAGATTATGAAAAACGTGACGTTGGAGGCTTAAGAATAGCAATGCATCATTTTGATAATATAGCAGAAATTCTAGCTCGATCCTCTGTTTATGATATTGTTTTTTATGGACATAATCACATTTACAATATTGAAAGAAAAGAGAACACAATACTTGCAAATCCAGGCACAGTTATGGGTTATGATCCTTCAAAAAAAAGAGATATTCCAGCAACTTATATTGTGTTAGATACAATAACAAATACTCTTACTAGCTACTTACCAGAGCTTGTCAAGCCTTTCGAAGTGGTTAAAATTAACTAATTGTTTGTATGTATTTATTATTTCAATTAATAAAAATACATAGCTTAAAATAAAGAAGCTCATTTGAATCAATTCAAATGAGCTTCTTAAATCTACATAAAATAATTAATCTATTAATACATGTCTCCCATTCCACCACCATGGTTATGCGGAGCAGCTGGCTCTTCTTTCTCTTTTTTCTCAACTACTGTTGCTTCAGTAGTAATTAATAGTGCTGAAACTGACGCTGCATTTTCAAGCGCTACTCTTGAAACTTTAGTTGGATCTATAACTCCCTTTTCAATCATATTACAATATTCATCATTGTAAGCATTATATCCAAAATCACCTGTTCCATCTTTTACTTTTGCAACAATAACTGAACCTTCTAATCCAGCATTTGAAACAATCTGTCGAATAGGTTCTTCTATAGCACGACGAATAATAGAAATCCCTATATTTTGATCTGCATTTTCACCTTTCAAACCATCAAGTTTAGAAACTGCACGTAAGTATGCAACTCCACCACCTGGTACAATTCCTTCTTCAATCGCAGCACGAGTAGCATGAAGAGCATCTTCAACACGAGCTTTTTTCTCTTTCATCTCAACTTCAGTTGCTGCACCAATTTTAATTACTGCAACTCCACCAGATAATTTTGCAAGTCGTTCTTGCAATTTTTCACGGTCATAATCAGAAGTTGTTTTTTCTATTTGAGATTTAATCTCATTAATTCTTTTCTTAATTTCATCACTTGTTCCAGCTCCTTCAATAATTGTTGTATTATCTTTATCAACACTAATTTTTTTAGCAGTTCCAAGATATTCAACTGTAGCAGTTTCAAGTTTGTATCCTTTTTCTTCACTTATAACAGTACCACCAGTTAAAATAGCAATATCTTCTAACATAGCTTTTCTGCGGTCTCCAAAGCCAGGTGCTTTTACTGCACATACTCGTAAAGTGCCACGAAGTTTGTTAACAACTAAAGTTGCTAATGCTTCTCCTTCTAAATCTTCAGAAATAATTAATAAAGTTTTTCCAGCTTGAGCAACTTTTTCTAAAATTGGAAGAAGATCTTTCATTGCTGAGATTTTCTTATCATGAATTAAAATAAATGGAGTTTCTAAAATTACCTCCATTGTGTCAGCATCAGTTACAAAATATGGTGATAAATAACCACGGTCAAACTGCATACCTTCAACAACATCTAAAACCGTTTCAGTTCCACGAGCTTCCTCTACTGTTATTACACCATCTTTACCAACTTTGTCCATTGCATCTGCTAATAATGTTCCGATTGATGAATCATTGTTTGCAGAAATTGTGCCTACTTGAGCAATTTCTTTTTTACCTTGAACCTCACGGCTAATTTCTTTCAAACCAATCACTATTTGAGTTACAGCTAAGTCAATACCTCTTTTTAAGTCCATTGGATTTGCTCCAGCTGTAACGTTCTTTAATCCTTCTCTAATAATTGCTTGAGCAAGTACTGTTGCTGTTGTTGTTCCATCTCCAGCTACATCACTAGTTTTTGATGCAACTTCACGAACCATTTGAGCTCCCATGTTTTCAATTGCATCTTCAAGTTCTATTTCTTTTGCAACTGTAACACCATCTTTAGTTATAAGTGGTGCGCCAAATTTCTTCTCAATAACTACGTTACGTCCTTTAGGACCTAAAGTTACTTTTACTGCGTTAGCTAATTGATCAACTCCACGCTTCATTGCTGCACGTGCGTCAGTATCAAATGTTATTATTTTAGATGCCATTTTATTTTGTTAAATTAATTTTTAAAGTTTTGAAAATGAAAAGCTGTTTTTAGCTGTTGATTTTATTAAATTTATATTGAATAAATTGTTATATAAATTCAATATCTTACTTGATATTTGATAGAATGCAGTTTTCAAAGTTTTTATTAACCAATAATTGCAAATACATCGCTTTCACGCATAATTAGGTAATCTGAACCTTCAACTGAAATTTCTGTTCCGGAATATTTTCCATAAAGTACGGTATCTCCAGCTTTAACTACTAAAGGTGTAACTTTACCTTCGTCGTTAACTTTACCAGTTCCAATAGCAACAACTTCACCACGTTGTGGCTTTTCTTTTGCTGTATCTGGAATAATAAGACCTGAGGAAGTCATCTCTTCAGCTGGTGCTGGCTTGATAATAATTCTGTCGTGAAGTGGTTTTAAATTCATTTTTGTAATTAAATATAGTTAAAGTAAAATTTATAAGTTTGTTTGGAGCTAAAACGATTCAGTTTAAAAATTATTGGCACTCTTTAAATTAGAGTGCTAATTTTTTTGAGGCACGAATATACAAAAAATAATAAATATTAAAAAAAGGAATTGAGAATTTATGTTTAATTGAGTAATTTAAATCCAGAAATTGATATAAAAGTGCTTTCTTGAATTGAAAATTTTTTAAATAATAAGATGATTCATATTAGAAATAAATCTAAATATGATTAAATTGATAATAATTATTTAAAAGTGAGCTAATAGAAGTTAAATTGAATAATAAATTATAAAAAAAATTGAATTATTAAATTATTCAAAAGTTAAGGTTGATTTAAAATACTTTAAACATAAATAAAAGTTTGGAAGTTAAAACTCAATAAATTAACTTATTTTTGCACATAATATGTATTCAGTTTCAAGAAAAATATTGGTGGGTATATTTGTTATTTGGGCTTGCTCATTTTTTCAAATAGGTGTAATAATAAATTATTATACAAGTTTAATACCTTTAAAAGTTTTTCCAAGTTTTGAACTTTGGAGGCTAGTTACTTTCCCATTAAAGTTTGAAGTATTTGGTTTTTTTATAGGCATAATTTGTTTTTCATTACCATCTGAAGAGCTTGAAGTTTTTCTTGGTAAAAAGAGATTTACTCTCCTTATAATTTCCATTACTCTTATTACTGCAATGCTAAATATGATACTCTTTTACAGGAGTAGTAATATGTTTGGAGCATTAGGAAATGTATCTATGTTCGTACTTGTAGGCTTTGTTTACTTATTCCCAAACAGCGAACTTCGTTTTTTTGTGTTCAGTTTTAAGAGTAAATTTCTTTTATATTTTGCAACAGGAATTGTTGTAATCATATCTGCTTATCTAGCCATTTACGATAAATTAATTCTACCATTCCTTGCTGAAAGTATATATGGGATTATTCTTGGTGGAGTCTATTTCCATGTTAGATATCAGAAGTATTCTCTTTTCTTAGGTCCAATCAGAAAAGTTGAAGAATTTGTTGATGGCAATCACATAGATGTGTTGTCAAGCTTACCAGTGCTTAATAACAATGTACAAACAAAAGTTCAGAATGCAAGACCAAAACTTATTCAACATATATTTATACAAACAATTCAAACTAATGAGGAAATTTTGAACGAGTTGTTAGAAAAAATTCATGAACATGGAATTGATAACTTAACTAAAGAAGAGAAAAATTTCTTAAATGATTATTCAAAAAAAATATAATATAAATGTCTAAAATCGAATTTATAGATTCTGAAATAATTCCAAAATTAATTGAAAAATTTCCTGAAATAGAATTTCAAAAAATAATTTTTAGAGAAGAGACATCTATTACAATTCCCAAGGAAGGGTTGCATACAGTAATTTCTTTTTTAAAAAGTGAGTTGGGTTTTGATATATTAAAAGATATATACTGTGTTGATTGGTATAAAAAAAATCCAAGATTTGAGGTAGGTTATAATTTATTTTCTTTAAAAGATAATCTTAGGCTTAGAATCAAAACAACATGTACTGAAGATTCACCAAGAGTAGATTCAATTTGTAATTTATATACTGCAGCAAATTGGTATGAACGTGAAGCATTCGATATGCATGGAATATATTTTAGCCATCATCCAGATTTAAGGAGAATGTATATGCCAGATGATTTTAACAATCCTTCAACAGGAGAACCTTTGTATCCTTTAAGAAAAGATTTTCCAGTAATGGGAATTCCTGGTTCATTGCCTTTGCCACAACGTGATTGATTAATTAAAAATTAAGTTATGAATTGTTACTTAGAATCGTTATTTTTTATTTGATATGGAATGTATTACTAAAAATTCATAATCAAAATTTATAAAAGAATTTAGTCAAATAAAATAAAATATTATATAATTCAATTGAATTCAACTGCAACTCTTGAACGCGTTTATGGAGAAAGACAACGCAAAATTGTTAGTAAAATATTAGATAAAAATATAACATTTACTGAACATGATCCTTTAGATAATACAATGGTATTAAATATGGGACCTCAGCATCCTGCAACTCATGGGGTATTGAGAGTGTTGCTAAGGCTTGATGGTGAAAGAGTAGAAAAATGTATTCCAGAGTTAGGGTACTTACATCGTGGTTATGAAAAACTAGCTGAGAATATTACATATCATGAATTTATTCCTCATACAGATAGGCTTGATTACTTATCGCCAATGTCTAACAATGTTGCTTGTGCATTATCAGTTGAAAAAGCAATTGGTATAAATGCCCCACATAGAGCTCAATGGATTCGAACTCTAATTTGTGAACTTGCACGTATAAGCTCTCACTTAATGGCTATGGGGGCTATGGCAATGGATGTTGGGGCTGTTACAATGTTACTCTGGACTTTCCGAGAACGTGAAAAATTATATGATATTTTTGAGAAGATTTGTGGAGCAAGATTTACAACAAGCTATAGTAGAATTGGTGGTGTGGCAAACGATTTTGTTCCTGAAGTTATTCCTATGATTAAAGATTTTATTTCTCAATTTCCCAAACAATTATCCGATTTTGAAGGACTAATTAATAGAAATAGAATATTCATGGATCGTATTGAAGGGTTAGGTGTAATATCTGCAAAAGATGCTATTTCATTAGGACTTACCGGACCTTGCTTAAGAGGTAGTGGTGTTGCTCATGACCTCCGAAGAGATGAACCATATCTTCTTTATCCTGAATTAGATTTTGATGTAATTACATATACTGATGGAGATTGTTTATCAAGATATTTGGTCCGCGGAGATGAAATGAAAGAATCAATTAAGTTAGTAAATCAACTTCTGAATATGAATCCTCAAGGTGCAATAATTGCCGATGAAGCTAAATATTCTTTACCACATAAGCAGGAAGTTTATACAAAAATGGAGGAACTTATCCATGATTTTATGCTAGTAAATTTTGGTGCAATGCCTGAAAAAGGTGAAATTTATCAAGCAATTGAATCACCTAAAGGTGAACTTGGGTTTTATATCTGTTCGGATGGTACTGGTCACCCTTGGAGAATGAAAATACATTCTCCATCATTTTGTAATCTTCAAGCATTACAAGTTATGTGTGAAGGGGCTATGATATCTGATGTTGTTGCAATTATAGGATCACTAGATCCAGTGATGGGTGAAGCTGATAAGTAAAAAATTACATTTAAAATATTATAAATTGCAATCTATAAATGGTATTTGCTTCTTACAATTCAACTATTAATGATTTGCATTTTTTTAATTCAAAATAAAAATCCTCCAATTCAATTTAATTGAAATATCAGAATTTAATTAGAAATATAAATTTGTCAAATTGAAAATATTGATAAAAGGTTTCAAATATATAATTATAGTATTTTCATTTTTCTACATTCAAAAATGTTATTCTCAAGATGATAGTATTACCATAAGGTATTCTAGGTTCTTCTTGCCTAATGATATGAGGGTAATATTATGTCCAGATAAAACATCCCCAACAGTCACAGCAGTAATGATGTATCGGGTTGGTTCAAAGGATGAATCACCAGAAAGAACAGGGTTCGCACATTTTTTTGAACACCTGATGTTTGAAGGTAGCAATAATATTAAGCATGGAGAAATTGATGACTTAATTCAAATTGCAGGTGGTACTATTAATGGAATTACAACTAATGATTATACAGTTTATTACAGTGAGCTTCCTTCGAATCAAATCAAGTTAGGTTTGTGGATAGAAGCAGAAAGAATGAAAAGTGCTCGAATTGAAGAGGCAGGAATTGAATCTCAAAGAAGAATAATTCGTGAGGAACGAAAACAATTAATTGACAACAAGCAATATGGTTTTGTAATTGAGAATATTCTTGCTTACAATGGATTAGGAACGCCATATTCTTGGGCTCCAATTGGCTCAGCACAATATATTGATAGAGCTAGAATTGGAGAGTTTCAAGACTTTTATAAAAAGTTTTATGTTCCCAATAATGCCATACTCATTTTATCTGGGGATTTTGATACTATTAAAACAAAATCTTGGGTTTTAGATTATTTTTCTGGAATTCCAAAAGGGAATTTAATTCCAAGGCAAAATTTTGAATGGAAGCCATCCACAAAGGAACTCCAAATTGATATTAAAGATTCTAAGAATGATCTCCCAGCAATTTCTTATTCTTATAAAACCATTGGCAAAAAAGATTCTGATTACATTGCAGTGGCTTTGTTATCAAAAATTCTTGTTGAAGGGAGATCTTCAAAAATTTCACAAAATCTAATATCAACTAACTCCCTCGCTTTAGATGTACAAGGGTTACCATTATTTTTTGAAAAAGGGGGTATACTTGGTATATTCGCAGTAATGTATCCTAGCACAATTTTCGAGAATATTATGCTTGAATTAGATAGAGAAATTTCGAATATATCAAATTCAGAAGTTACTGATCAAGACCTAAATAAAGCTAAAAATATGATGGAGTTTGAAATGGTTGAAGAAAGATCTAATACACTTGAAAAGTCAATTAAATTGGGTGAGCTTGATTTTTATTTTCAAAAACCTGCTTTAATAAACAAAGAAATAAGTATGATGAAAGCTATTACCAAAAATGATATTTTAAGAGTTGCAAAAAAATATTTAGATCCAGATAATAGAGTAATTCTGCGTTATAAAATGAATAAATAGAATTTTATTTATAAATTTAAAATTTTACTTTCAGTTTTTACTTTTAAGTTGATATTAGTAATCATTTGTAAATATTTTTTAAAAAGATAGTTTAAAAAGGTAGTGTAACTTAATAACATGTTAAAAAAACTTTACAGTACATCGACGATAGATTTTTATACAGCAAATGTAGATACAAAATTAATGCTACCATTAGCTGAACGCATTAGTGCGGGCTTCCCAAGCCCAGCTGAAGAATATCTTGAACTTGCTATTGATCTTAACTTAGAACTTGTAAAAAACCCTAGCTCAACTTTTTATGGTCGTGTAAGAGGACAATCAATGCGAGATGCTGGAATTTATGAGGGTGATATTCTAGTGATTGATAGGTCTTTAACTCCAGTTGATGGCTCAAAAGCTGTTTGTTATATTGATTCAGAATTCACGCTCAAAACACTCCGTGTAAACGCAAAAGGAGTATGGCTTATGCCAGCAAACACTGATTATGAGCCAATAATAATTACTGAAGAGAATGATTTTTCTGTCTGGGGAATTGTTACCTACATAATTCATAAAGCTAGATAAAGCTTTATGATTATGTTATATTATTTATTCCAAAAATTTGTGAGTAGAATTATAACAATTCCAAAAATTCCTAGTAAGGAAACAAAAAACAAAAAATCAGCCATTTGTTCTAATTTAAATTCCCATTTTATATTTTCAGATTTAACAGATAAAAAAGATAACCCAGAAGAGATTGTTAGTAGTAATGCAATAATGGAAGCAAATTCGTCTAAGTAATTACTTTCAGTTTGATTGGTTAAGTGTAATGATGTTATTATAATCAAACAGAAACCAAGTAAGTTTGTTGAGGTTCCTAAAATATGTTGTGAAGTTTTGTTTGCCAATTTTTATTATCAAATTAATTTAATCAAATATTTTTTAAAAATATAAAATCAATAATGATTTTCCATATTCATTACATTGAACACATGAAGTATATATGGAAAAAGAGCATTCATGCTTTCTTGTGCACCTTTTGTTGAGCCAGGAAGTGTTAGTATTAATGAGCCCTTAATCATTCCTGCAACACCTCTAGATAACATACTGTATGGTGTTCTCTCTTGACCATAACTCCTCATAGTTTCCTCAATTCCAGGAATTTTTCTATCAATTAAAGGTAAGATAGTTTCAGGTGTAAGGTCTCGTGGGGATAGGCCAGTACCACCGGAAAAAATTATCAAATTTATTTTATCATCAACAAGACTTAGAGTTTTATTTTTAATAAGCTTAGGTTCATCTGGTATAATTGAATAATCTTTAATATTAATTTTTAATGATTCCAACATGCTTATAATTGCTTTGCCAGCAAAGTCAACTTTTTTACCAGTTGATATTGAATCTGAACATACAACCACTGCAGCATTTAAACCCATCATAAACTTTCCATTAAAATCAGTTTTACCACCTTTTTTCTCTAACAATTTAATTGAATTTATTTCAATACCTTTATCAATTGGTTTGAGCATATCATAAGCTGTTAAAGCAGCAATTGATGCTCCATGCATTGCTTCAACTTCAACACCAGTTTTATAAATAGTTTTAACCTCAACTTCAATAATTATCTCTAATAACTCAATCCAAAAATTAACAGAAGCAAATTCTATTGGTATTGGATGACAATCTGGGATTACATTGCTTGTATTTTTTATTGCAAGCAATGCTGCGGCTTTTCCTATTTCAAATACATCACCTTTAGGTACTAACTTATTTAATATAGTTTCTACAGTTGATTGACTACTTAGCCTTACAATTGCTTGAGCTTTAGCATAACGAAGTGTTTTAATTTTATTTATAATATCAACCATAAATCATTTCATTACTAGATTATTTTATTGTTTTCTACTTTAAATTTCTTTACTTATTTACTTTCCAAGAATGATTTTCATCATCAAATATTTCCTTACCCCAAACTTGCAAATTAGTTTTTATAAGCTCAACCATTTCAGCACAAGCTTCAGTAGCATGCTTCCTATGAGCTGATGAAGTGAATACAAATAAATTTATTTCACCAGCATAAATTTTTCCTAGACTGTGATAAACGTGCATACAAGTTAATTCATATTTCCCAAAAATAATTTCACGTAAATTATAGTACTCTTTTTCAGCCATTTCTTTAAATGCTGTAAAATCAATTGCTTGAACAATTCTCCCATTAATTTCATCACTTCTAATTTGACCTAAGAAAATTTGATGAGCTCCAATGTTCTTTTTAATACTATGTTTTGCTATAGATTCTGCTATGAAGTTTGGAGTAATTGCTCCATCAATAAATATTTTTTTTGATTTTTCTTCTGAAATTTTCATTTTGTAAATTAGATATTATTGAAAATACTAATTGAGTTAAAAACTTGGAAATTAATTTATTAATGTAGAAATTGCTTATGATTCTAAGAGTGAATAAAATACTTTATATAAAATTATATATTATTACATAAATATTTGTAATTAACTAATTAACTAAAAAAATGAAACATCTTAGATTTTTATTTATTACTTTGGTGCTCAAATATTTTTAGAGTTTCATCAATCAAGTCTGAGATTTTAATAAAATTATTTGCTAAGTTGGAGATAGTTCTTTCGATTTCTAATTTGTTATAATTAACCCATCCTTCCATTAATGTTAATGGACCGAAATTAACACTTACATTTTCCCATTCATGTTTGAAAGCATTGAATTTTGACCTAAAATTTGAAGCAAAATCTCTGCTTGAAATTGAATAACCTTTTAAATCCCTGAGTTTAAAAGCATGAATATTATAAAACAATTTATCATTGAGAAGAGTTTTGTTGCTAACCCAAACAGAAAAAAAAATTCTAGTATTAGCATTTAATGGATCACTAAAATTATTACCCCATTCTTTTTTATATAATTTCAAAAAAACGGAGTCCAAATAAATACCAACACTAAAATCTATTTCTAATTTTGTAAGTTCTGAACTGTTTAAAAGATTTGTAGAATTTTGAAAAACTTTTAAGAAATGATTAATGTTCATTTGATTAGAATTTATTAATTAAATTTTTGATTAATCATGAAATCTAAAAAATAGAATATTGATTTTTTTCAAACAATAAACTACGAGTATTATGTAGTTTAAAAAACATTTATTTATAATTGTCAATTTGCAAAGTATTTCAAATTTAATTTAGAGAAGTTTAATTAATAAAATGTATTAACAAAAATCAGTAAATAAGTTTTCGTATTGATTAGTCAATATAGTACATTCTAATTTCAAGAAATTTTATAACTTGAAATTTAAATTATAACAATTGTTATTCATAGAAATGAAATTTAAATTAAATTACCTAATCCATTATAATAATATAGTTTTGTTTGTATTATTAATACAGTTTTGTTATTCATGTACAAATAACACAAAGGTTTTAGATGCTCAATTACCTTGTGAAAATTTAGATTCGAAGTACTCAAGTTCTATTAAAGTAATAATTAATTCAACTTGTATGAATGCAAGGTGCCACGATGGTGCTGGAGTAGCCCCAACAAATTACGCAACTTATGAGGGGCTTATGGTTTCAGTTAATTTAGGAACTTTTAAGAACCGAGTTTTAGAGAAAAAAGATATGCCAGTAAATTTGTCATTATCTGATTTAGAGCTAAAAAAAATTAGCTGTTGGTTAGATGATGGTGCTAAAAATAATTAATATATGTTATCAAAAAAAATCAAAAAAAATGAATAAATTTGTTGTTCTACTTTCAGTAATCTTGACTCTAAATATATCTTTATATGGACAAGGTAAATGGATTCAAAAGGCTAATTTTCCAGGAGTTGCTACTCATGAGGGAGTAGGATTTACTATAAATGGGAAAGGTTACATTGTTGGTGGTACAATTAAATATCCAAATTGGACTAATGAAGTTTGGGAATACAACCCAAGCAATGATAGTTGGATTAAAAAATCTAATGCTCCAATTGATGGATTACGCGAGCCTGTGGCTTTTGTTATTGGAAACAAAGCATACATAGGGACAGGAATGAATGGAACTTCACTTATAAATGATTTTTGGGAATATGATCCAGCTATAGATAAGTGGACAGTAAAAACAAAATTTCCTGGAACCCCAAGAAGGGATGCAATTGGTTTTGCAATAGATAACAAAGGTTATATTGGATTAGGAAGTGATTCTAAAGTAAAAAATAATGATTTATACGAATATGATCCACAATTAGATAAATGGATAGTAAAAGCAAGTTTGCCTGCATCAATACGTGATGCTTCAATTGTGTTTACCTTAGGGAATAAAGCATATTTAACTACAGGGAGAAATGGATCATCGGTCTATAATGACTTATGGGAATATGATGCCATCAATAATAAATGGTCACAAAAATTAAATTATGCTGGAGTTGCAAGGTCTGAATCTGTTTCATTTGTAATAGGATTATATGCGTTTGTAGGTTTAGGACATACAGGTGGAGCAGTTGACTTTTGGGCTTACAATCAATTGAAAAATAGTTGGACTGTTGCAACTAATTTCCCAGGTGGAGAACGTTTCGAATCTGTATCATTTTCGATTGGTAATAAGGGTTATGTTGGGTTAGGATCTGTAGTAGGGAAAGGGCTTCAAAATGACTTTTGGGAGTATGACTTAGGCACAACAGACTTAGATGAAATTAACATTCAAAAAGATGAGTTTTCAGTTTATCCAAATCCAATTAGTAATTATTTAAATCTATTATTACCCTCAAATGATATAAAACAACTTGAGTTGACAATTTTTGATGTTAATGGTAAAGAAGTTTTTAAAAAACAATTTGTTAATTTTTCAATTATGGAAAAACTTAATATACCTGAATTTGTAAATGGAGATTATTTTGTTCAAGTAGTAACATATAAAGGGAAAGTGTTTAATAAAAAAATATCTATTTTGAAGTAGCTTATAAAACTTTAAATTGTTTGTGCTATTTTAATAAGTTCATTTTAGAATTAAAGTTAAAAAACCTTCCAAATATTATCTAAAAAAATAATTGGAAGGTTTGGATAATTTTTAAAAAAACTCAGATAAAATCATAATATAATAGCAATCATATGTATAAAATGAAAATTTAAATATTTTTAAAATTATAATTGAAGTTTTTATTCCAAAATTAATAAAAAACTATTTAGTTGAATGAAGACCAATTTTATTCCCCTCTGTATCAGTAAAATAAGCCATGAAGCCGTTTGAACCTATAAGGGTTTTAGATAATATGATACTACCACCTGCAGATTCTACTTTAGATAAAACTAAACTTAAGTCTTCTCCACCATTTAAATAAACTAATGATCCATTAATTGATGGCTCATAACCATCTCCTTCAATAATACAACCACCAATACCGTTTTGCATATCAGCAGGAAAGAATGCAGATTTCATACCCATGCCTTCCATTACTTGCATTTCACAACTTAATATTGTTTCGTAAAAACTTTTAGCTCTTGCGAAATCTTTTACTGGGATTTCGAACCAGTTAATAGCATTTTTCATTATGTATTAATTTTAAGAATTTATTAAAGTAGCAATATCAAATTTAGTCATTTTTAAAAACGCTACAATAACTTTTTGACTTTTTTCTGGATTTGACATTAACTGACCAAGTATTGTTGGAACAGTTTGCCAAGAAATTCCATGTTGATCATCTAACCAACTACACTGATTATAAACTACATCTTTACCTAAGTTATCCCAATAATAATCTATTTCTTCTTGAGTATCACATTCAATAACAAATGAAGTTACAGGTGAGAATTTATATTTTGGACCACCGTTTAAACCCATGAATTTATTTCCATTTAATTAAAAAGTAACAACTAGAGGATTTTCTGATGTTACTCTAGAATCTTTAAAAATGGAACAATAGTAATCTGCTGCTTCTTTGGCTTTTCAATCAAACCATAAATAAGGATAAATTTGTTTGTTCACAATGAAAGTTAAAATTAAAAATTAATTTGATTCAAGCAAAAAAGGTTTCGTAAATATTGAGTTCATAAAATGGATGTAAATTATTGAATTAATTGATTAAGTAATAGAGTATAATATAAAAATAACATGAAAATTTGATTTTCTTAATTAATAATAATAGATTTATTAAACAAAAATTTTTTGAAATGAATTTATACAGTTGCTTAAATCTAATTAAGAATTATTTATTCTTTTTCATATTTTCTTTTTCTTTTTTCTTTAATACTCTATTTAATTCTTCATTAGTTACATGATATCTTTCACAAATAATTTTCCTTGCAATAAGGTCTTGCTTTGCAGCATAAATTGTAATTGTGTTATTTATTTTTGCTACATTTTTAAGTCTCATTGCGCTATCTAAAATTCTTTTAGGAATATCAACAGCACGCTTTGCATATTCATTGAACATCATGTCTTCAATGCTTGTTTTGTTTAGAGGCTGATAATAACTGGGCTTTGGGGCTTGAGAATTAGTATATGCAGAATCTGGCTTAGGTTTAGTTGTTTCAGAAGGGGAATCATGACTGGAACAAGAAAACAATTCAATGGATACAAATAAGATTATTAAGAAATATTTCATTAGAAAGTTAGACATAATATTAGTGGAAAATAGGAATTTATAACTTTATATTTATAAAATTACTAATCAAAATTATAATAAACCTTAATTTTAAATTTCTTTTGTTCTAGATTAGTTACGTTAACTAGAAAAAACTTAATTAATAAATTAAATCAATCATAGGTATCTTTTGTTAAAGCAGACATCTCCAATAGGGTTATTTGATTCTGGTATAGGTGGATTAACTGTTGTAAGGCAGGTAATGGCTTCTATGTCAAATGAAAACATTATTTATTTCGGTGATACAGCAAGAGTTCCCTATGGTTCAAAATCAACTGATACAGTAATTGGATATTCACTTCAAGCTGCAGAATATTTAGAGAGTTTAGGAGTGAAGATAATTATTATTGCATGTAATACTGCATCAGCTGTTGCTTTAGAAGCAGTTCAATCTAGGGTAAAGATCCCTGTGATTGGTGTGATAAAGCCAGGTGCAAAAGCTGCAGTTGAATTATCAAAAATGGGTAGGATTGGTGTGATTGGTACTGAAGGAACTATTAGATCTGGAGCATATAAAAAATATATAACAGAATTCAAGAAAGATTCACAAGTTTCAGTTCAGGCTTGTCCTTTGTTCGTTGCACTAGCTGAAGAAGGGTGGGCTCATCATAAAGCAACACTACTTATTGCTAATGAATATTTAAAACCTTTATTAAATAATTCAATAGATACATTAATTATGGGCTGTACCCATTATCCTGTTTTAGAGCCAAGTATAGCTGAAATTTGTGGTGATAATATTGTTTTAATTGATCCTGGAATTGCAACTTCTATTGAAGCTAAGAAAGTTCTAGCCGAAAATAATCTTTTAAATGATACTAGTGATGATCCGAGATATGAATATTATCTAACAGATCTTCCTCATAAATTTGTGGAGGTTGGAGAACAATTTCTAGGAAAAAAAATGGATCATTATCAAAGGATAACTCTCGAAGATCTAAGCATTTTTGGGCATTAGAAAAGAATAAAATAGATAATTAATTTTTCTATAAAAAATAATTTCCGTTGGTGATTTGTTCAATTTCACTAGGTAAGAAATCAAAAATGTGTTCAAGGTAATATTTAAATTCTTCAATTGAAACTTCTTTTTGTGAAACAATAAGGTTCTCCTTTTTAATTGATAACATGTTCCCATTGAACGAAGCCCTCCCATTTTCTGTTAATATTTGTGCTTGAGAAAATTGTGTGAAAGTTGATTTTGGTGAAGTGGAATGATAATTTAACATTTGAGAAAAATTTTTTATATCGTAAGTAGTTGTTGAGAATTTATATATTGGTAGCCAAATATTATTGTAAAATTTTTCCAATATATATTTATTATTAATTCCATCAACAATTCTCCAAGTCCCAGATCTTTGTTCAGTTACCACACCAATTTCAATTTTTAACGGATGAATAAATAATCCACCAAATCCTACATCGGCTAAATATTTTCCATTAGAAGTATTTATAATCAAACATAGATGATCAAAGTTTTGACCTAACTTTCCAGCAACCCAATCATTAATCAACAAATCGAAAGTAGATTTTGGTAAATTAGAATCATTAACTGGAAATTTTCCTCTTGAATATACATTTGCTGATATTAAATCCACTTCATAAAAAGTATTTTTTAACATCCAAGAAAACATATAGTTCAATTCGTAACAGAATCCACCTCTTTTTCTAATAATAATTTTATCAAATAAATTTGGCCATTCTAATTCAATATGAATTTTGTTTACTATATCATAATTTTCAAAAGGAACAGAAAGCAAATGCCTATGATGTAGGTGATTTAAATATCTCAACTCACCTAAATGATCATAACTAGCCCCAATTCTTTTTAAATATTGTTTAAGTTCTCTTTCACCTAATTCTAATTTTGGAGATGATAAAGAAATTGGGATGTACATTTTTTAAATGTTTTAAAATAAAATTAATAGTTAAACATCATAAGTTATTATCGACTAATTTTTGATAATTTTTTTTGCAATAATTGATGTTGCAACATCAATTATTGCAAACTCAAAATAATCAGTTAAATTTTATTTAAAACTAACTTAAAAACAATAAAAATGAAAAAATTAATTTTAGCTACTTTAGTAACTTTAATAGGTTTTGGTGTATTAGCATTTAAACCAGTTCCAGTAGGAAAATGGGATTTGGACAAATCTCATTCAAATGTAAAATTCTCTGTTACACATTTACTAGTGTCAGAAACTGAAGGTACTTTCAAGATTGCAAATGCAAGTGTACTTTCAGATAAGCCAGATTTTACCGATGCATTAATTAATTTTGATATTGATGTTAATTCTATTAACACTGATAATGCAGACCGTGATAAACATTTAAAGAGTGATGATTTTTTTAATGCTGAACAATTTCCAAAAGCAGTTTTTACAAGCACATCTTTTACAAAAGTTAAAGGTAATAACTATAAATTAATTGGAAACCTTAAAATTAGAGACATAACTAAGCCAGTTACATTTAATGTAATATATGGAGGAACTGTAAAAGATCCTTGGGGAAATGTTAAGGCTGGTTTTAAAGCAACAACTAAAATCAATCGTTTTGATTATAACTTAAAATGGAATACCTTAACTGAAGTTGGAGGTGCAGTTGTTGGTAAAGAAGTTACTTTAATTTGTAACATTGAGTTAAAAAAATCATAATTTATAAAGTATAAATTTATTAATAAAGAAGCAATTGGTAAGAAATTACTGGTTGCTTTTTTGTTTTATTGAAACAAGTTAATAGATAATATATGATTTAGAAATTCGTATTTTTAAAATTAGAAAAAAAATAGTACTTAATTATAGATTCTTTAAGAGATTAATATTACCAATAAAACAAATTGCATTAAAACCATATTTAATGAAACCACAAGAGTTTATAAATAAAACTTCATCTGAAATAGATCCATATTTAAAGCCTACATTTTCTTTAGGTGTAGAGGAAGAGTATATGATTATAGATCCTAATACACGTGAATTAAAATCTCATTTGGAATTTGGGATATTAGAAAAAGCCCAAGTGAAATTGCATTCAAATGTTAAGCCCGAAATGCATGGATCAATGCTCGAAATTGGTAGTGAAGTATGTAACAATTCTGCAATATTAAAAGATGATTTAAGAAGAATAAGAAAAATTGTTATTGATTTAGTTGAAGAGAATGGTTTAAAACTTGGTGCTGCAAGTACTCATCCATTTTCACATTGGTCAACTCAAGAAATTACACCAGATGCCAGATATGAGGCTATTGTAGAAGACATGCAAGTACTTGCACGCTCTTTAATAATTTTTGGAATGCATATTCATGTTGGTATTGAAAATCGTGAAATTCAGATTCAGCTAATGAATGAGTTACGTTACTTTATGCCACATATTTTAGCTTTAGCAGTTAACTCTCCATTTTGGACTGGCTTTAATACTGGATTGAAAAGTTATCGTTCAAAAGTATTTGAAAGGTTCCCAAGAACTGGAATACCAGGAGAGTTTAAAAGTTGGAATGATTATCAAAGTTATGTAAAACTTTTAATTAGAACCAATTGTATTGATAATGCAAAAAAAGTTTGGTATGATATAAGACCTCATCCTACATTTCCAACTCTAGAAATTCGGATTTGTGATTTGCCGATGACGCTCAACGAAACTGTTGCAATTGCAGCTTTAGTTCAAGCAATAACTGCAAAATTGTTTAAACTTTATCAAAAAAATCTAACTTTTAGACTTTATAGTAGAGCTTTAATTATGGAAAATAAATGGAGGGCTGTTAGATATGGTTTAGATGGCAAGTTGATTGATTTTGGAAAACAAAAAGAAGTTTCAACTCGAGAACTTATTCTAGAATTGCTTCACTTTGTTGATGATGTTGTTGATGACTTAGGAAGCCGAAATGAAATTGAATATATTAAAACTATACTAGAAAACAATACTGGTGCTGAAAGACAACTAAAAGTATATAATGAAAATGATAAAGATACAAAAGCAGTTGTTGATTATATAATTCAACAGACAGCTTTAGGAATTTAATGAGTTATTTAATCTAAATAATCTAGTAAGTAAATTGCAAAACTTGCACAAAATTTAAAATATTATGATGTTTAAATTTTTAATTCCTATAATAATTTTAACAATTTGTTTTCAAAATGGATGCAAGGAGAATACCAATCTTAACAAAAAAATTGAAGTATCAAAAAGTGAAAAGAGTGCATCTGGATTGGAGATAGGGGAAGATAGCCCATCATTTATGCCCTTTCATGTATGGGGTCCTGATAAAGGCTCTAGAACTTGTCCTATATGTAAGTATGGATTGATTCAAGGTCTAGTTTATTTCATCGGAAATAATCCGAATTGGGTTGACATTAAAAAATGGCTTACTTTTTTGGATTATCAAAACAAAATTAGAACAGGTTATTTTAAGGTTTATTTTGTTTATGGAAATGATCATAATTTTTCTGAACAAAATAGAACAAATGAATTAGTTAAACTAGCGAAGGATCTGAAAATAGAGTATATAGATATAACATATGTACCTTCATTAAATGATGAAGAAAGCTATGTAAACCTAAATAGAATAAACCCAGAAGTTCAAAATACATTCATCTCTTTTTTAGATAGAACAATTATTTATAAACACATTAACTTTGTTGCAAATGAAACTAATAATAGAATAATGGAGGAGGAATTAAACAACTCAAAAATTAAATTCAGTCAAATAATTTCAGTTAATAAATAAATTTTCTAATGATGGAATCACTAACGCCAAACATTTTTGTTAAGGATATACAAAAAACAATAGAGTATTATAAATTGTTAGGTTTTGATGTTAAAATAACTGTTCCAAAAGAAGGGGAATTTGTTTGGGTTATGATGAGCTGTAATAAGGTTGAATTAATGTTTCAAACTTTTAATAGTATTGGTGATGATTTGCCTCCAATAAAAAGAAATAATGGTGGATCTTTATTATTGTATATTCAAATCAAGGGAATAAGGGAGTTTTACAATAGGATAAAAGATGAAGTTATTATTCTTAAACATTTAGATAAAACATTTTATGGAGCAACAGAATTTTCTTTAGTAGATGTAAATAATTATGTTTTAACTTTTGCAGAAGATGAATAAAGTATAATTAAAGTATTCAAGAAAAAATCTAAATAATGGATCTTGTTTTTATAGATGGAATTACATTCGAGAATAAAAATTTCACTGAAGAATTTTTAGATAAAGGTGATTATAGTGATTGCAATTATTATAATTGCAACTTTTATGAATGTGATTTATCAAATTATAATTTTACAGATTGTCAGTTCATTGATTGTAATTTGAGTATGGTGAATCTTTTTAAAACTTCGTTCAATTCAATTTTGTTTTTGAATTCAAAATTAATAGGATTGCATTTTGAGGACTGCAACCAATTTACATTTGATGTAAGATTTGAAAATTGTAATTTGAACTTATCATCTTTTTTTAAATTAAAAATAAAAAAAACTAAATTTATTAATTCAAGTTTACAAGATGTTGAATTTAACCAAACAGATTTAACAAGTTCTCAATTTGAAAACTGCAATTTACTTAATTCAAAATTTATTAATTCTATATTAGAAAACGTTGATTTTAAGACATCTTACAATTTTTCAATAGATTTAGAAATGAACAAAGTTAAAGGGGCAAAATTTTCTATTCAAAATATTATTGGATTGTTAGATAAATATGATATTGAAATTATTTGATTTGAACTAGTTATTAAATCAATCAAATTTAACAATGTTTATTAATTAGTTTAATATTTATGAAAATTAAATGATTTTTTTGAATTTATTGAATCGAAAAAATTGTGGTTATTAATTTAAATCAAAAAAAGTAATTTTATAAAACTAAAAATTGCTTAAAGAATTGTATGTTTGAACATATTAGAAAAATTTAAAAAAATAACTATAATTTGAAAAAAATTTTAATAAAAAAGAAAAATTATGTTAAGTAAAATAATTACTTTAATTGCAATTTGTTTGCTTGTTAAAGATGTTTCATCACAAACAAATCCTTGTATCACCAAATGGTTACAAAACACAACAGGAATAAAAGGGAGGCATTATGTAAAAGGAAATTCTACTCCAATTGCTGATAATGTTTTAGTAAACTGTCAGTCCGTTAAATACTCTGCAAATTCTGTTTACATTGCAACTAACGGAATCCCATCTTATATAACTGGTCCATTTTTAGATGGCAATCCATCTTTAGCAACTAGTCAAAATGGAATTTTTAAGTTACCTTTAAATCCAATCAAAAACACTGGAACACCTACTGGAACAACGGGAGGGAATATAGGACTTTTTATAAATGGAGTAGCATTGTTTGATTATAGGGATGGGGTTTCTTGGCAAAATTCTTCAAACTCATTAAAGGGTGGTCCAATAATGGGCATGGGAGATAACGTCTGGACACGAGATGCAGTTGTTGGAGAAAGGCTTGGATTTGATTGTGCTAAGGCTCATCCTGCTATGGGGAATTATCATCATCATCAAAATCCTAGTGCATTTAATTTAGATTTAACTTCAATTTCCAATGTATGTAATTTGTATGCATCTGATGGATTATATAAAATTGATTCTACAAAACATTCTCCTTTAATAGGTTTTGCATATGATGGATTCCCAATTTATGGTGCTTATGGATTTAAGAATGTTAATGGTAAAGGAGAAATAATTAGAATGAAATCAAGTTTTAGAAAAAGGGATATTTCAGTAAGAACTAATTATGCTGATGGCTCTAATGTTACTAATGGTCCGGGAGTTAGTACACAATATCCTGTAGGATATTTCCGTGAAGATTATGAATATATACCTACTTCAGAATCAACACCAGATTATTTAGATGAACATAATGGAAGATTTTGCATTACCCCAGAATATCCTCAAGGAATATATTGTTACTTCTGTACAGTAGATGAAAATTGGAATTCAGCTTATCCTTATGTAATAGGTCCTACTTTTTATGGCGTTCGTAACTCTTCTAAAGTACAAAATATTGGCGAGCAAGTTACAACTTATACTCCACCTGCAACAACAATTCATGAAAGCAATTTAGTTGAAATGTATGTTACTGTTTATCCAAATCCTGCCACAGATTTGGTTGCTATTCAATTAAATCATATTACTAATGAGAATTACTTTTTAGAACTATATAATGTTAATGGAAAGCTGTTAAATAAAACTATAATTTATCAAGGAAGTACTATAGCTTATTTTGATACAAGAACGTTATATTCAGGAGAATATCAAATATTAATTACTAATGGATTGACAACTATAAATAAAAAAATTATAGTATCGAATTAAACTAAATCGTTAAAGTTTAAATTGACTAATTCCAAATATTATTAAATTTTATCATTAGTTATTTTATAAGATTATTAGTAATCAAGAGCATAGGAATCTATTCTAAAGTCATTAACATTTAATCTTATTTATTATATGTTTTTTTGATATTTAATATAAATTAAATTGGATAAAATTGATTCTAAATATGTTTATAATATATTAAAATATTTACAGTAGTTTTTTTTATTTTAAACAAATAATTAATAATAGAAATGAAGAATTTTCTGTTTAAGAACTTAATTTTTAAATTGTGAAAGTAATACTTAAAATAAATAGAATCATTTTTTGCAATTTTATTTTATTAATGTTCCTTCAAAATTTGGTTGCTCAAATAAATATCGGACCAAATGAAATTTATAAAAATATCCAAAGTGCCTCAACTATAATTAAACCTGGGGATACTATTTTTGTTCATGCAGGTTCATACAAAGGTTATCAAGGAATAACTGGGTTAAAAGGAACATCGAAAAAGCCAATTGTAATAACTCGTTATAAGAATGACATTCATGATATAAGTGGTAATTGGCAATTTCAATCTTGTGAATATATAACTTTTAAAAATTTAAATTTTAAAGCAAATATCAATTCTACAGGGAGATTAATTAATGTTGATAATAATGGAGATTGCTCAACCCAATCTAACTATATAGTTTTTGATAGTTGTAGCTTTTCAGATGTTACAGATATTAATGCTATTACATCATTCAAATTTGGAGGGGTAGAAAATTTTCAAGTTACAAACTGTATTTTCAAGAACTTCCCAAATTGTAGTGCTTTCGATTTTAATGTATGTCATCATGGTTTAATTAAAGGAAATTACATAGAAAATTGCCAATCAGCAGGACACATAAAAGGTGGTGCTTCAGATATTACTATGGAGCAAAACACATTTGTTAATGCTTCAACTAATGGTTGGGTTGTTTTTGAATTTGGTGGAGATACTGGTCCTCAATTCTATTGTAAAAATGATACTTTTGAAGTGAAAAACTTAAGATTTTATTCAAACTTAATAATTGGTGGTTCTAGGGGGTTTGCTTTGTCATCAGCTCAAGATTGTAAAGTAGTTAACAATACATTTTATAATTGTAGTGGAGCAACTATAAGATTATTAAAAACAAGCAGTTTATATCCATTATTGAATAACAATATTGTAGTTAATAATTTATTTGCATTTGGCTCGAATGCATATATGAACGGAAGTACCCAACAAGCTGGTTCAACATTTTTCAATAACAACATTTATTATAGTTTAGTTAACACTAATTTTAATGGTCCTTTTTGGGATACTCCAGAAATGGATTTGGTTAAAGAAAATAACCTAATTCTGTTAGGCAAAGAAACAGTTATGTTTGTAGATACTTCAAAAAATAATTTTCATCTTGCAGCACGAAGTCCTGCTATAGGAATTGGGAAAACGGTTTCTGAACCTAAAGCAGATAATTCTGGATTTAACTTTAATTTAAAAAGATCCATAGGAGCATTTGAATTTAAAGTGCCATTAACTACTTATTTAGACCAACTAGGATTAATTGATAGAATAACTTGTTTTCCAAATCCAAGCAATGGAACATTCCATTTACAATCAAATGTAAAATTTTCAAGTTTAGAAATAATTAATGAATTAGGTGAAATAATTTATCAAAACAATATTTGTTCTGATAATTTAAAAATCGATTTGACTTCAGAAACTAAAGGTGCTTATCTGTTAAAAATAAAAAAAATAAATGGAGGTTCTTCAATTATAAAATTATTCATTAATTAAAACTATAACAAGTTAAGTTTAAAACTCAAGTTTTATAGGAGTTATAACTCAAAATTCAACTCAAAATTAATATATATTATTGTATTCTTTATTTTAACTATGTAAATAATGTACTTAATTTATCAAAGAATAGCATTCAAATTATTAAAATAAAATTTATTAAATATGAATAAAAATAGGTTAGAGGCTTTTAGTGATGGTGTTATAGCAATAATTATCACTATAATGGTGCTTGAAATTAAAACCCCAGAATCGGCTAACATTGAAGGGTTTTTAATATTATTGCCAACAATATTTGGATATTTTTTAAGTTTTATGTTTGTAGGTATCTATTAGAATAATCACCACCATTTATTACATTCTGCATCTAAAGTTTCTCCATTAATTATGTGGACAAACTTAAATTTATTGTTCTGGTTATCATTGGTCCCATTTGCAACTAAATGGATGGATGAATCTCATTTTGATAAATTTACTGTTATAGTATATGCAATATTGCTATTGTTATGTGGGTTAGCATATAGCTTTTTGAGTCAAGCAATATATAAAAGTTTAGATTCAAATGATAGGATGAAAAAGGTTGTAAAATCTAAGATAAAGGAGTTATTTTCAATTTTGCTTTATTCAATTTCAATTCCCATTTCATTTTGGAATACAAAAGTATCATTAGCAATATTTACAATAGTAGCAATAGTTTGGATAATTCCAAGTAAGGCAATTGAAAAAGAATTAACTAGAATTAAAGATGAGATTTAATTTTTTGAGAAAATACAAATCTTATTGCTAAAATCCAAATTGTTGTTTTAGGCATTTGTATTTATAGGTACGCCTAATGACTTGATTGCTTCTGCAGCTGCAAGTTGTTCAGCATCTTTTTTACTTCTACCTTTCCCAGTACCATGGATTGAGTCATTAACATGAACTACTATTGTAAATACTCTTTCATGATCTGGTCCTTCTTGTTGGATAACTTCGTAATGAGGAGCTATTGAGCCGATTCCTTGTACATATTCAAGTAATAAACTCTTAAAATTGATGTCAGAAGATTGCACCTCTAGAATTGTCTCTTCTTTTAAAATTGTTCTTTTTAAAAATTCTCTAGGTTCATCTAAATTACTTCCGCTATCTAAATAAATTGCAGCTATAATAGCTTCAAAAGCATCTGCTAAAAGCGAATCATTACCTTGCTCGAGGGATTGTTCAGCAGAAACATTTAACAAAACAAATTTATCTAAGCCTATTCTATGAGCTAATAATGTTAAAGCTTTCCTGCTTACTAATCTACTTCTAAGCTTAGTCATTTGACCTTCTTGCCAGTCTGGATTATTGTTAAAAATTGATTCTCCAACAAGCATATTTAAAATTGAGTCTCCAAGAAACTCTAATCTTTCATTGCTTAAGGTTTGTTTGTTGGTAAGTTGTAAGTAACTTCTGTGGGTTAGTGCTTGTTCAAAATAACCTATATTTTTGAAATCATAATTGATTATTTTTTTTAAAGCAAGTGAACTTTCATTTGATAAAAAATTCTTTGAAGGAAACTTAGAATCTTCTACTTTAGGAGTATTATTAGCAAAATCCTTAGTAAATAGATTTGTTATGTAAGAAAAAATTTTCTTCATCAAATATTCATAACATGTAAATTTTTAATTGAGTATGAGTCGATACTCATTTTGTAATCTTAATAAATAACTATATTTTGAAGGAATAAGTTAAGAAAGAAAAATAATTATAATAATCTATTCAGTATATTTTCTAAAACAAAGTGAAACATTATGACCTCCAAAACCAAACGCATTAGAAACAGCAGCATTAATCTCATGTTTACGAGGTATATTAGGAACAAAATCTATATCACACAATGGATCTGGGTTTATATTGTTAATTGTTGGATGTACTAATGAATTCTCCATCATTAAAACAGTTGCAATTGCTTGAACTACACCCGCAGCACCAAGTAAATGACCAATCATTGATTTAGTACCACTTATTAACAAATTTTTGGAATGATCTCCAAAAGCTCTTTTAATTGCTGAAACTTCTGCAATATCACCTAATGGAGTTGAAGTGCCATGAACATTAATATAATTAATGTCATTCATATTCAAACCAGCATCTTGAACAGCAAGAATCATTGCTCTAGCAGCTCCTTCACCCTCAGGATGAGGAGCAGTAATGTGATGAGCATCGGCAGTCAAACCACAACCAACTAATTCAGCATGAATTTTTGCTCCACGATTAATTGCTGATTCTAAAAGTTCAAGTATAAAAACTCCCGCCCCTTCACCTAAAACAAATCCATCACGCCCGGTATCAAATGGTCTGCTTGCAGTTTTAGGGTCATCATTCCGAGTTGATAAAGCTTTCATAGCATTAAACCCTCCAATAGCCATTGGAGAAACAACAGATTCAGATCCACCAGCAACCATCATGTCTGCATTTCCTCTTTGAATAAGCATAAAAGCATCAGCAATAGCATTAGAGCTAGTAGCGCAAGCAGAAGTTGTAGCATAATTTGGACCTTTCAGTATGTATCTCATTGATATTAACCCTGCTGCAATATCTGAAATCATCATTGGAACAAAAAATGGGGAAATTCTTGAAGGTCCTTGTTCAAAAAGAATCTTTTGTTGTGTATGGTAAGTTGTCATACCACCAATTCCAGAACCAAAGACAACCCCACATCTATCTGACACAATCTTTTCAGCACTTAATCCAGCATCTTGCATAGCTTCGTCAGTTGCAGCAAGTGCTAATTGAGAATATATATCAGTTCTATTAACTATCTTTCTATCTAACCTTGCAATTGCATCAAATCCCTTTACTTCGCAAGCAAATTTTGTATCAAAATCAGTAGAATCGAAGCGTGTAATATAATCAGCACCACTTTTACCTTGAATAAGACCTGCCCAATATTCTGGAACTGTATTCCCTATAGGAGTTACAGCACCCATTCCAGTAATTACCACCCTCCTTTTGGATGTATTGTTCATATATCTTATTGTTTTACTTAAGTTTAAATTTTAAAATTGAAAAGAAAAATAAAGATGGAATGAATTATAAATAATTAATCATTCCACCTTATTAAAACTAATAAAATAATTATACTTTAGCAGTTATGTATGTTACTGCATCTCCAACTGTAGTAATTTTTTCTGCATCTGCATCGTCAATTGTGATATTGAATTGTTTTTCAAATTCCATTATAAGTTCAACAGTATCCAAAGAATCTGCACCAAGATCATTTATAAATGATGCAGTTGGAGTAATCTGAGATTCTTCAACACCTAACTTACTTACAATAATACTTTTTACTTGTGACTCAACCATTAGATTTTTAAATTGATAATTGATAATATAATTATTTATAACTTGCTTGTTTTAATTCTTAAATGAAAGGATAAACAAATCCCTCTAAATGTTTAATTTTATTGAAATAATTCAAATAATAATCTATCCAACCATTGTCATACCCCCATCAACTGCAAAAACTTGACCAGTAATATATTTTGCATTATCACTTGCAAGAAAAGCTACCATATTCGCAACATCTTCTGGAGTACCTGCTTTCTTTAATGGAATTTGACCCATTAAAGCTGAACGCTGATCATCAGATAATGAAAGTTTAGAAGTCATATCTGTTTCAATAAAACCAGGAGCAACACAATTTACTAAAATATTTCTTGATGCAACCTCTTGAGCAACTGATTTGCTCATTCCAATCAATCCAGCTTTTGAAGCAACATAATTTGCTTGACCAGGATTTCCTATCAAGCCAACAACAGAGGCTATATTAATTATTCTACCACTTCGTTTTGACATCATTGTTCTCATAACAGCTTTAATAGTGATAAAAGCACTTGTTAAATTAGTTTTAATGACTGATTCAAAATCATTCTCACTCATTCTCATTATTAATGTATCTTTGGTAATACCTGCATTATTAACGAGTATATCAATTGTTCCAAATTTTGCATTAGTTGCATCAATCAATGCTGTTACTTCATCAGTATTTGTTACATTACATTTAACAGCCATAACATTTTCTTCACCAAGAGCAATTAATACATCTTCAGCAGATTGAGGAGATGAATTATAAGTGAAAACAACTTTAGCCCCTTCCTTAACAAACTTCTCAACAATAGATTTCCCAATTCCTTTTGAACCTCCAGTTACTATGGCAATGCGCCCTTCAAGTATTTGCATATAACAGCCTATATTTCAATTATTAAAACTCATTAATTTTTATTGTACAAAATTAAGTTATGATTCTAAAATAGGAACCATATTATCTTTAATTATTTTTTTTATTGAAAATTGATTTATGAATTTAGACAATCCACATTAAATGTAAACAAAAAGAATTTATTACAAATGAAGATAAAAAGTAATAATAATTGTATTTAATTTGAAATAAAATTCAATTCAATTTTTATAATTTCAATGCAATGTCTTTAGCAAAATAAGATATAATAATACTTGCTCCAGCTCTTTTAATAACAGTTAAAGACTCTAACATTGCTTTTTCTAAATCAATCCATCCATTTTGAGAAGCAGCATGAATCATAGAATATTCGCCAGAAACTTGATATGCTGCAATTGGCAGGTTTGTTATTTCATATAGAGACTTTATTATATCTAAACTTGGCATTGCTGGTTTAACCATTAGTATATCAGCACCTTCAGTAATATCCAATGCTGCTTCTTTAATTGCTTCGCGCGAATTTGAATAATCCATTTGATGTGTTTTCCTATCACCAAATTTAGGTGTTGATTCAGCTGCATCTCTAAATGGTCCATAAAATGCACTCGAATATTTAACAGCATAACTCATAATTGAAATATCATCAAAACCATTATCATCAAGAGTTTCACGAATAGCACCAACTCTGCCATCCATCATATCACTTGGTGCAATTATATCTGCTCCACTTTCAGCATGAGATAAAGCTATTCTTGACAATAACTCTACAGTTGGATCATTTAATATTTCATCACCATTTAATATCCCACAATGACCATGCGAAGTATATTCACACAGGCATACATCGGTAATTACAAGCATTTCAGGAAGTTCTCTTTTTATTGCTCGAATTGCTTCTTGTACAATTCCGTGACCGTTATAAGCTCCAGAACCAGCCTCATCTTTTTCTTCTGGAATCCCAAATAAAATTACAGAATTTATACCCAAATCTAAAAGTTCAGCACATTCTCTAACCACTTCATCAATTGATAACTGAAATACATTTGGCATTGAAGATATTTCTCTTCGAAATTTTTTCCCAGGAACAACAAATAATGGATAAACAAAATTGTTTTTATTTAATGTTGTCTCCCTAACTAAATCCCTTATTTGAGGTGTTCTTCTTAATCTTCGTGGACGGCTAAAAATATCTGGATTCATAAAAATTGAAATTTATATGTTGCAAAGATAAATTTTTTGAAAGAACATTATGTAATTCAAAGTTAATAAATGTTAAATTTTAGTTATTAGTAAACAGAAAATTGAAAATTGAAGTTTATGGCTGATTTTGATTTTTACTACTTAAATTATCAAACAAGGGAATATCTAAATTAGAATCAATACTGCTGGTTTGTAAGAAAAAATTTAAAAGATGTTTCAAATCTCATAAATATATATAATTCTGAATTTAAAGTTTTGAATCATAATCTATTATAAACAACTTCAAAAAATTATCAATTGACTTAAAATATTAGTGAAAATTAAACAATGTATTTATAAATCCTCAAATTGGTTTAGAGATGACAATAAAAGAGTAATATATAGGCATGAATGTTTGTAAAATTAATAATCATTTAGCTTGTATTCTCAAATCAAAAGAAATTTGAATTAGTAGACTAAAAATAATAAAGTGTAATGAATTATTTTAATATACAATATGCAAAAAAAAAATATTTAATTGAAACAATATTAATTATCTAACATACTTTTCAAACATAAATTTATCACCAGAAATTTTTTGAATTAGGTAAACCCCTTTAAGCAAATTTAATCTATTAAGTTTATTATATAAGTCCTTCTCATTAGTTTGAAAACTACTAATTAATTTACCTTGCATAGTAAATAATTTAACTTGTAATATATCAGCCTTTGAATTTACTTCATCTAGATATCCAGTATTCAAACTACACTCCCAATCTGCAAGCCAACCCCATGAATTTGAAGCTCCATCAGATTTGAATTGAATTGTTATTGCCCCACTTTTAGATGTTATAATATTAGGTGAATTTGTTGAAGTAAAAACTCCAATCAACTTTGATAAATTATCCTTACCATCAAAAATTTTCATCTCATCATTTGAAATGTTGAAACTCTTGAATTTTATTGTTAACTGCTTAGAGTTTAAAGGAGCTATTGTAAATGAGAAATTATCATTATCATAATAATTACCAAATGAACCACCCATGTCAGTGATTGAACCTTGACAGGGAGAATCCCCACAATTTGTGAATTTCTCTTTTAATTTATTCCAAAGTTTTTTCGAGCCAGCATCATAACTTAAAGCCCAAATTCCAATTCCACCAATATCTTTCATATTTACTAAATCGTATTTCAAGCCTAAACTTTCTTCATCATCATACCAACATTGGTTATATGAAGAGTCATTTATTTTTTGTACATAATATGGATTTGATGATTGTGGATCCCATTTTCTACCTATTAAATTCGCTTTTGAAACGGCTGTAGAATAAAATTCTGCATTCCCTTTACCAATTGTGTTTGAAGCAGGTGTTGAATCCTTACAATTCCAATTATAACCATAATATGGTAAACCAAGACAAAGATTTTTTTTTGGAACTCCTTTGTTTAAATAATAATTGATAGACCTTGTAACATCATATGCGCTCCACATTATCCCATTATTTTTTGGTGAAACCGGACCAGATTGAGCTGAACTTGACCAATGATAATCGTAACCCATGATAATAAATAAATCTACATATCCTAACATAGAATTTACATCGAAGGTATTGCCCCAATCAACAGCAGGAAGAGCAATTGAAATTTGAGAACCTGGAATTTCATTATGAAATCGTTTCCCTAATTCTTTTAAAAAATTAGTAAGTTGGGTTTTTTGTGATGAAGGAACTGCTTCGAAGTCTATGTTAACTCCATTTGCAGCACGCAATTTTACTAATGAAATCAGACTATCTATTAATCTTTTTTGAGATTCAAGATTTGAAAAAAATAAAGAATGGTTTTCAAACAAAGTTACACACAAATTTACTCGAACTCCATTTGCTTTAGCTTTAGTAACCAAATCAGTTGTTTTCCAACTATGGATTGAAGAATAATTTCCAGTAGTTCCATCAACTTGATAACCAAAATATGAAATATCAGAAAGTAAAGAAAAATCATATTCATTATAATTAGAACCAACCCAATATGGATTCCAACCAAAAACTATTTTATTAAGTTTACAACTATCATTTAGTTTTTGGAGTGTTAAATCATTCTTCGACTTTAATTGAGTTGAATAATTTTCAATATCATTACTTTTTAAATTTAAACTATCCCATTCTAATTCTGAACTGTAATTCAATTGGGAAAAGATTTTATTTTGTTCATATATTATTGAATGAATTTGTGAGTATGAAAAGTTTACGATTAAAAAACTTAAGATGGTAATTAATAAATACTTCATAGATATTTAATTTTAGTATAATTTTGGTATTATAAATCACATGTAATTTAAAGTTGAAATTAGATGTAAATTTATTGAATTAAAAATTAAATTATTTACCACTTAAAAAACCTTAAAAAATAATTATGCAAATTAATTTAAATATATTTCAAATAAAGCGGTTATTATTTGTTTTAGTTTCTATTTTTGTTTTTTGAAAAACTAATTAAAGCCTCAATAAATTATGAAAGCTCAAAAATTGCTTCTAGTAATATTGGTAACTATTGTTACTATACAAAATAGAGTAATAGCTCAAAAATTTGGCTTTGGAGGAACAGCTCGAGCTTCTCTAGAATCTTCTGATAGAAGAGATACTTTATCGCAAAGACCAGCAACATTATGGAGAATAGAAGCAGAACCAACCATATTTTTATATGGAGTTCCTTTCAGTGCTCTTTTCTTAATATCTTCTGAACAAACAGATATTAGGCAAAATATTAATTTAGCCTCATTTAATCTAAGTTTTGGAACTCAAAAATTAAGAGAATTACTTGGCTCTAGGATTTCAAATCAAATATCAAAACTTGAAGATTTAAATGAACTTAAAGATAGAATTGGTATTGATATGTTAAGAGATTCATTAAGCAGATATGCACCAGAACAATTGAAAGATCTTGATGGTTTAGAATCAAAACTAACTCAACTAAAAGAACTTACTGAGGCAAAAATTCCTGAAGATATTGATAAACTTAAAAATACAGGTTTGCTTTTTGGAGCAGAAAGTATTTTCTTAAATTTTCCTTCATTTGGAATAGGCAATATAACACCAAATTTTTCAGAATATATTTTAAGTGGGTTGACAATGAATGGTGCTATGGCTGAATTTAATCCAGGTGGTTTACTTTATCTAGCTGGAGCTTTTGGTAAATCTCAAAAAGCAGTTAATCAATTTGGTGTAATTATAGATCCATTAACTACCGATTCTGTAAATGTTACACCTACTTATTACAGGGGTTTATATTCAGCTAGAGCAGGATTTGGAAGGAATGATGGAACCCATATCTTTTTAACAGGATTGTATGCAAATGATGATATTACTTCACTAAATGATTCAATTTCAAAACAAGTTGCTCCTCAATCAAATTATGTATTAGGACTAGAAGGTAAAATCTCTTTTTTGGAAGATAAATTAACAATATTAGGTCAAGTTAATGGAAGTTCTATTACTGAAGATGAAAGAGCTAGCAGTACCGAAGGCTTAATTCCAGATCAACTAAATTCAATTGTTAGTCCTAAAACATCAACTCATCTTGATTTAACTTTTCTTGGAAAAGCCATGTTGAATTTACCTAAAAGTGATTTTAATGTTTCTTTATCAACTCAATATGTAGGTCCTGGTTATTTATCATTAGGTACTCCTTTTTTAAGAACAGATTACTTGAAATATGAAGCAATTGCAGAACAAAAATTTCTTTCAAGGCAAATTTCCGTTGGTGGATTTTATAGAACAGAATCTGACAATTTAGCAAATTTAAAAAGTTCAACTACTGTATCAAATGGGTTCGGTTTAAAATTGGGATTAAATTTTAAAGGATTACCTTTTATATCTATGAATTACTCTCCAATATCCCAAGAAAGTAGTTATAGAACAGATTCTGTTTTTACTCTAAAAAGTACAACAACATCATTAGGAATACAAGCTTCTTATAGCTATCCAATAGATAAAAATTCATCCATTTATGGATCTACAACTGCAGCTTTTAACAAACAATCCCAAGAAAATAATTTTGAGAACAGTATTGGTTTCGATAACAGTGTACTGTTTTTAAATCAAACTTTAAGTTTTGCTTTTCCTTTAACTTTATCATTTGGAGTATCAGTTAATAGCTTGGCTCAAACTGGATTGGTAGATATTAAATCAGATATATTAGATGTTAATTTAGGTGCTACTTATACAGCTTTTCAAATTTGGGATAATGGAATCAATTTCTATCGTCAATCAACAAACTCAATTGATAGTAAACTTGGAGTCGGTTTATCAAGTTCATATAGGGTTTTTCAAAATAAAGATGGAAGTAAATATGGAATTATTGAATTGAGAGGGGAAAAAAATATTTATGATAATACAATTGATAAAACTCTAAATTACGATGAAATGTTAGGTAGAATTACCATGACATTTGCATGGTAAATTTTTATAAATATAATTTTATAATTTAAAAAAGGATTTAATACTTTATTAATAAATTTATTTAAAAATATAAGTACAATTTTTAGAATATAAATACAATTTTTAGAATATAAATATGTATGAAATTTTATAGAATAATATAAAATCACACACCATTTCTAAACTCAATCTTAACTATCTATAAATTACAAACATTTTCAAAAAGTAAATTGTAATTAAGCATGATTTGTTATTGATAAATCTCTAATATAATCAATAACTAATACTTCACACCTTATTTCTTAACTTTGTTTAATTTTTTTTACTACTTTATCTCAAACGTTACTTAATTAATTATTAAATGAAAAAAATTCGCAACTTTTGCATAATTGCACATATAGATCATGGCAAATCGACTTTAGCTGATAGGTTGCTTGAACATACTGGGCGTGTTACTAAACGAGAAATGACAAACGCTCAAATTCTAGATGATAATCCATTAGAACAAGAACGGGGAATTACAATAAAATTGCATGCTATCGAAATGGATTATATTAGACCAATAGCAACTGGTGATACCGATAAATACATCTTAAATTTGATTGATACTCCTGGTCATGTCGATTTTAGTTATGAAGTTTCAAGATCATTAGCTGCTTGTGAAGGGGCATTGTTAATCGTAGATGCAACTCAAGGAGTTGAAGCTCAAACTATTTCAAATTTGTATTTGGCAATAGATGCAGGCTTAGAGATAATTCCAGTTATAAACAAAATTGATTTACCATCAGCATTAACAACCCTTGAAGGAGTAAAGCAACAAGTAATGGATTTAATTGGTTGTAAGGAAAATGAAATAATTCTTGCTTCAGCAAAAGCTGGTATTGGAATTGAAGAAATTCTTGAAGCTATTGTTGAAAAAATACCTTCTCCTAAAGGTGATGAGAATGCACCATTAAGAGCATTAATTTTTGATTCATTGTTTGACAGTTATAGAGGGGTTATTGGTTATGTTAGAGTTCTTGATGGTGAAATTAAATCTGGAGATAAAATTAGGTTTATGAACACCAAAAAAGATTTCATTGTTGAAGAATGTGGCATATTATACATGAATAGAGTTAATACTGGGAAAATTCCTTGTGGTTCAGTAGGATATTTTACTGCTGCAATAAAAGATGTTAAGGATGTTAAAGTTGGAGATACTGTTACTAAATTAAAAGGAGGATCTGAACTACCAGTACCAGGTTTTCGTGAAGTAAAACCAATGGTATTTGCAGGTATTTATCCTACTACAACAGAAGATTATGAGTCATTGCGAGATTCTTTAGGGAAACTCTCTTTAAATGATTCTGCACTAGTTTATGAACCTGAAACATCAACTGCATTAGGATTCGGTTTCAGATGTGGGTTTTTGGGAATGTTACATATGGAGATTATCAAAGAAAGACTTGAACGAGAGTTTAATCAATCAATTATTACAACAATTCCAAATGTTGAATATATTGTTCATTTAAATAATGGAAAAACTTCTATAATAGATAATCCTTCCCAAATGCCACCAATTGGAAATATTGATTTTATTGAAGAACCTTATATAAAAGCTCAAATGATTTGTCCTTCTGAGTTTATTGGAGCTATTAACAAATTATGCATTGAACGCCGTGGTATTTATAAGAACACTCAATATTTAACTTCAGAAAGGGTTGATATTACTTTTGAACTCCCTTTAGCTGAAGTGATTTTTGATTTTTATGATAAGCTTAAATCAATGACTCGAGGTTATGCTTCCCTTGATTATGAAATAATTGGTTTAAGAGAAGGTGATTTAGTAAAAGTTGATGTGTTGTTAAATAACGAGCCAGTAGATGCTTTATCAATTATTACTCATCGATCTAAATCGTTTTATTATGGTAAAAAACTTTGCTCAAAACTTAGAGAATTGATTCCAAGGCAAATGTTTGAAGTAATTATTCAAGCTGCAATTGGAGTTAAAATAATTTCTCGTGAAACTGTTAGAGCCATGAGAAAAGATGTAACCGCTAAGTGTTATGGTGGTGATATTTCACGTAAAAGAAAATTGTTAGAAAAACAAAAGGAAGGGAAGAAAAGAATGAAACAAGTGGGTTCAGTTGAAATTCCTCAAGAAGCTTTCTTAGCAGTGCTTTCAATTGATAATGATTAAAATTAATTTGATTTTTTGTTATATAAATATAATCATTTTATTTTTTTAAAAAGTTCTATACTGTATCCATAATCTATCTTTAATTTAAAAGGTTGATAATTTCTAAATGGAATAAATGAATTTATGTTGGTAATCTATCCGTTAAACAATTTAACTTTTAAATCTAATACAATAGGGGATTCTGTATTTGCTCAGAATGCTATTGCTTTGGCTTGTTTATCAACCACTGAATCAATAATCACGAATGTTCCTGATGACCATGATACAGATTTATTAATCAAATCTTTAATAAGAATTGGGTTTTGCATTTTAAGAGAGAGTGATAAGATATTGATCAATCCATTAGCTAAAGATATCCCTAATGAAAAATTCTCAATAAATTTTGAAAATGCTGGATATGCAATGAGAATTTTTATTGCAATAGCACAATCTCAAAATGTAAATGGGATAATAGAATCTGAATTTCCGCTTTCTAAAAGAAATATTGAAAGAACTTTAATACCACTTCGAGAATTAGGATGTGAAATTATTTGCTCTGAAAGGGGTACTTCTCCAGTAAGAATTTTCCCAAATTCTAATTACAATACAGATGTTATTATAGATTTACCAATCCCAAATTTCTATTTAAAATCGTCATTAATTATAGCATCTTCTTATAGTGGTTTAAATACTGAGATTATAGAACCATACCCTTCAAGATCTATTACAGAATATTTTTTCGATTGCAATTTAGATTTTAACAAATCATATCATATTAATGTAAAACCAAATGTCTATAATGGATTTAATGCTGAATTACCTTCTGACACTTTAATTTGTGATTGTTTGACAATTTTGGGTTTATTATCTAATAAAAATAATATTGAATTATATAATAGATCTTGTTTGTTTAAAGAGACCACATTTTTAAATTATATACCTAAAATAAATGCTAGATTTGGACTTATACATAATAATTGCAATATAAATTATTTAAAAAGCGAAACTCTTATCCCAGTTTATTCCAACATTAGTGGGAAATTAGTATTGAATTGTGATGATGTTAAAAATTTGGGTTCATCCATTGTTTTGCTTTCAACATTAATTGGAGCTGGTGGTGGAGAAATTATTGTTAAAGGAGCTATCGATATGAGGCAACAAACATGTGATAGAATCTTAGCAATAGTTAATAATTATGAAATGCTAGGTATTGAAACTGAAGAATTTGAAGATGGTTTTAGAGTAAAAAACATTGGATCTTTAAAAGGTGGATGTGAGTTGAACTGCTATAACGATTTATACATTACACTTTCTCAAATTATACTTTGTTCTTTAGCAGATTCCCATTGTACACTAATTAATCTTAATGATGATTACAGAGTAAAGACTCTGATAGATATTTTACAAATAAAAGAATAAATTTAGAGAAAATCATTTTATGGCTTCAGTAACTTTAAAAAATCTTAGTAAGATTTTTGATGATGGAACAACAGTTGTAGATAATGTTTCTTTAGTTATACCAGATGGACAATTTTGTGTTATTGTAGGACCCTCAGGGTGTGGGAAATCAACAACACTCCGAATGATTGCAGGGTTAGAAGAAATAACTTCAGGGGAAGTAATTATTGATGGTACCGTTGTTAATTATTTACCTCCAAAAGACCGTGATATTGCAATGGTTTTTCAGAATTATGCTCTATATCCTCACATGACTGTTAGGGAAAATTTAGCTTTTGCACTAAAAATGAGAAAATTATTGATTGTTGATATCAATAAAAGAGTTGAAGAAGTAGCAAAAATGCTTGAATTAGAAC